>NZ_JBFUGE010000054.1:0-20814 GCF_056403075.1 Ideonella sp. P3_A4
GTGTATTCGCGCCAGTCGGCACTGTGCTCGGGCATCGCGGCGGCCAGCTGCGGCTTGACCTTCACCGGCCGGGCCAGGTAGTCGAAGCGGTACAGCGGCTCGAAGATGCTGCCGGCCACTTCCTGGCTGTAGATGTCCTGCAGGCCCGCGGGGTCTAGCGTGGTCGCGTCGCTGACCATTGCGTAGCGCAGCACCTTGGGTGCGCCATCGACGGCGGCAGGCGAGGCAGGCGCAGCGGCGAGCGGCACCATCGCCAGCGCGAGCACGAAGAAAAATGAAGCGAGTCGCAGCATCGGGCAACGATAGTGCATCGTCGCGGCGTTTCGCATCCGGACATGCGATCAAGACTGATCAAGATGAGGGGCAAACGCCGAGAAAAATGCGGCCGACGCGACCCTACACTCGCGCATCTTCACGAGTGACCTCCCTTGCGCAGGGAGCCCCGACATGGCGGCCTATGTGATCCGGCGCCTGTGGCAAATGGTGCCGACCTTGTTCGGCGTCGTGCTGCTGGTGTTCGTGCTGTTCAAGTTCTTCGGCGGCGACCCGGCCGAAATCCTCGGCGGCCTGAACGCGACCCCGCAGCAGGTCGACGCGATCCGCGAGCAGCTCGGCCTGAACAAGCCGTGGTGGGTGCAGCTGGGCATCTTCCTGAAGCAGATCGCCACCTTCGACTGGGGCAAGAGCTGGGCGACCAACGAGTCGGTCGCGAACCTGTTCGCCACGCGGCTGCCGGCGACGCTGACGGTGATGACGCCGATCCTGATCTTCGACACGCTGCTGGCGATCCCGATCGCGCTCGGCGTGGCCTATGTGCGCGGCTCGCTGACCGACCGCGCGCTGACGATCGTCACCACGGTCGCCTTGTCGATCTCGTTCCTGGTCTACGTGATCATCGGCCAGTACGTGTTCGGCTTCCAGCTCGGCTGGTTCCCGGTCCAGGGCTGGAGCGACTCGACCTGGACCAACCTCGTCACCTACGTGCCCTTGCCCTTGCTGCTGGCGGTGGCGGTCGGCGTGTCGCCGCAGATCCGGCTGTACCGCAGCTTCTTCCTCGACGAACTGGGGCAGGACTACGTGCGCACCGCGCGCGCCAAGGGCCTGGGCGAAGGGCCGGTGCTGTTCAAGCACGTGCTGCGCAACGCGATGATCCCGATCCTGACCAACATTGGCCTGGCGCTGCCGGGGATCTTCGTCGGCTCGTTCCTGATCGAGGTSTTCTTCTCSATCCCCGGCCTGGGCCGCGAGGTGCTGCTGGCGGTCAACCGCAGCGACTACCCCGTCATCCAGGCCGTCACCGTTTACCTGGCAGTCCTGACGATGCTGATCAACCTGGCCACCGACCTGCTCTACAAGGTCGTCGACCCACGGGTGACTCTCAAATGAGCGCCGTCATGAACAACGCCGGGCCGGCCCCGGCACTCGAACGCTCCGAGGGCGTCTGGCACGCCGCGTGGCGGCGCTTCAAGGGCGACCGCCTCGGCATGGTCAGCATGGCGATCGTGCTGGCTTTCCTGCTGCTGATCGCCGCGGCCGCTGTCGGGCTGGTGGCAAAACACTGGCAGCAGGAAGTCGGCGTGCCGAACGCACCGCCGACGCTGCTGGGCCCGGCGCCGCCCGAAGCCACCGGGGCGATCGAGCAGCCCAAGGGGCCGAACGTCGACATCAGCGACATCGACCCGCTGGCGCCCAAGTACAAGGAATGGGCCGAGCGTGCCAAGCAGTACCAGACGGCCGACACGATCAAGGCCGAGACGCTGCCGCTGGGCGGGGACCGCCTGGGCCGCGACGTGCTGTCGAAGGCCATCAAGGGCACCCAGATCTCGGTCTTCGTTGGCGTGCTTGCGGCGGTGTTCGCCACGCTGATTGGCACAGTGTTGGGCGCGCTAGGTGGCTTCTTCGGCGGCAAGGTCGGCGACTTCCTCGAGTGGCTCTACAGCGTCTTCACCGCGATCCCCGACATCCTGCTGATCTTTGCCTTCGCGGCGGTGTTCGGTCGCGGCATCACCACGGTGGTCGCGATCCTCGCTCTGGTCGGCTGGACCAGTCTGTACCGCCAGGTGCGGGCCGAGTTCATCAAGCACCGCTCGCGCGAGTACGTCCGGGCGGCCGAGGCGATCGGCGCGTCGACCAGCTCGCGCATGTTCCGCCACATCCTGCCCAACGTCAGCCACGTGATCCTGGTCCGCGCGAGCCTGATCATCGTCAGCTCCATCAAGAGCGAGGTGATCCTGTCGTACCTGGGACTGGGCGTGCCTGTCGACCAGGTCAGCTGGGGCACGATGCTGGCCGATGCGCAGGGCGAGCTGATCCTCGGCTACTGGTGGCAGCTGGCCGCGGCGACCGCGTTCATGGCCACCTTCCTGATTGCCTTCTCGCTCGCCGCCGATGCCTGGCGCGATGCGCTGGACCCGAAGCTGCGGGGGATTGAGTAAATGGCCGCCCTTCTTTCGATCCAGGACCTGAAGGTCGCTTTCCGCATGGGCCAGCGCGGTGGCGTCGTGCAGCGCGCCGAGGCGGTTGGCCGCGGTGCCGTCGGCGTCAGCTTCGACGTGGCCGAGAACCAGACCGTCGCGCTGGTCGGCGAGTCGGGTTCGGGCAAGAGCGTGACCGCGATGTCGATCGTCAACCTGCTGCCCGACAACGCCGAGCGCTCGGGCCGTGTACTGTGGCGCGGCAACGATCTCTTGCAGGCCGACCGTGCTCACTTGCGCGCGCTGCGTGGCCGCGAGATCGCCTGTGTGTTCCAGGACCCGATGTCGTCGCTGAACCCGGTCTTCAGCGTCGGCCAGCAACTGATCGAGCCGCTGATCACGCACCTGGGGCTCAAGCCCAAGGCCGCGCTGGCGCGCGCCGAGCAGCTGCTGGTCGAGGTCGGCATCCCCGAGCCGGCGCGGCGGCTGAAGGCCTACCCGCACGAGCTGTCGGGTGGCCAGCAGCAGCGCGTGATGATCGCGATGGCGCTGGCCTGCGAGCCCAAGCTGCTGATCGCCGACGAGCCGACCACCGCGCTCGACGTGACGATCCAGCGCCAGATCATCGAGCTGCTGGCCAAGCTGAAGGCCTCGCACGGCCTGTCGGTGCTGTTCATCAGCCACGACCTGGCACTGGTCGGCGAGATCGCCGACCAGGTGGTCGTGATGCGCCAGGGCACGGTGCGTGAGCAGGGCTCGGTGGCGCAGATCTTCAACGACCCGCAAGACGCCTACACCCGCGCGCTGCTGGCCTGCCGACCGAGCCTGGGCGAGCACAACCCGGCTCGGCTGATGGTGATCGACGACCACATCGCCGGCCGCTCGGCCCATGGCGTGGCCAAGGCCAAGAACCCCGATGCCCCGGTGGTGCTCGAGGTCAAGTCCCTGGCCAAGAGCTTCTGGCTCAAGGAGGGCCTGTTCGGCAAGCGCGAGTTCAAGGCGGTGCGCGACGTCAACTTCCGCCTGCGCCGCGGCCACACGCTGGGCGTGGTCGGCGAGTCGGGCTCGGGCAAGACGACGATGGGGCTGACGCTGCTGCGCCTGCACGAGCCGACCGAGGGCGAGGTGCTGTTCGATGGCCGCAACCTGCTGACCTTGCGCGACGCCGAGCGCCAGGCGATGCGCCGGCGCATCCAGATCGTGTTCCAGAACCCGTACGCCTCGCTGAACCCGCGCTTCACGATCGGCCAGACCCTGGTCGAGCCGATGACCATCCACGGCATCGGTGGCGACCTGACCGAGCGTGAACAGCGCGCCCGCGAGCTGCTGGGCAAAGTGGGGCTCGACGATCGCGCCTTCGGCAAGTACCCGCACGAGTTCTCAGGCGGCCAGCGCCAGCGCATCGCGATCGCGCGCTGCCTGACACTGAACCCCGAGGTACTGGTGCTCGACGAGGCCGTCAGTGCGCTCGACGTGTCGGTGCAGGCCCAGGTGCTGAACCTGCTGCGCGACCTGCAGGACGAGCTGGGCCTGGCCTACATCTTCATCAGCCACGACCTGGCGGTGGTGCGCTTCATCAGCGACGAGGTGCTGGTGATGAAGGACGGCGAGGTTGTCGAGCAGGCCAGTGCCGAAACCATCTTGCGCACGCCGCAGCAGGACTACACGCGCAAGCTGATCGGCGCGGTGCCGCGCGGTTGGACGCCTGCCGTGGTCTGAGACTGTGGTGATGGCCTCCGTGCCGCGCCGCCGCAGGCTCCGCCGGGGCACGCACCTCGGCGTGCAGGTCATCGGCCGGCCCTGGCGCGACCACCAGGTGCAGGCGGTGATGAAGGTGCTTGAGGCCTAACGCGGGGTCAGCACGAAGCCTTGCATGCTGTAGTTGTTGACGTCGTCGCCCAGCCCGGTGGCGGTGATCACACCGGCCCGGTTGACATCGCTGGCTCCGTACAGCGTGTAGCTGCGCCCTTCGGCGTCGTGGCAGCCGCCTTCGGCCAGCAGGTTCAGGTCTTGCGCAGGCGCGTCCGGTGATGCCCAGACGGTGGCATGCGTGGGGCCCGGGCCACTGCTCGAGCCCACCGTCACGCCGGCGTCGTTGATCGCCTCCGGGTGGCTATCACTGAAGCCGTCGGGCCGTTGCATTACCGCGACCTGGCCGTCACGCCAGACCAGGGGTTCGGTGGTCGTGAGGCCGGAGGCCCAGCCGACGATCAGGTGGCCCTGGTTGATCGCTTCGGCCTGGCTGCTGTACCAGTGGCCCGGCGGCAGCGGCAACGCGCGCGGACGGCCCGGCTTGGGCCAGACGACCGCCCAGTGCGCGCCATCGTCCTTTTTCTGGCTGTCGCCGATGATCACGCCGGCGTCGCTGATCGCCATCGCGCGGCTGTAGGCGTCGACCTGCGCACCGGCGGCAGCCAGCGTGCCGAGGTCGACCAACCGTCCATCCGGCTGCCACAGCGTCGCGTGCAGCACGTGCCTCGTGCCGCTGCCCTTGGCGATCTCGGAGCGGCCGACGATCTGCCCGGGCCGGTTGATGCCCAGCGCTTCGCCGGAACGGTAGTTGGCCGGGGCAAGCGTGCCCAGATCGACCATCGCCCCGTCGACCATTTGGCCGGCCGGCTGTTGCCGAGCGTCGTGCCGCCGGCACCGACGGCCACGCCGCTGTCGCCGATTCGCCAGGCCCATGCGAAGGTGCCCGGTGGGCCCGTGCCAGCCACTGCAGCGGCCCATCGGCACCAGCCGGCCACCACGCCGGAAAGTTCCTGGCCTGCTGGATGGGTGTCGCATTGCCGACCACCGCGCCGGCGGCGTTGAGGCCGACCGCGTTCGAGGTCGGGTTGGGGTTGTCGTCCGCCAACGCGCGGCAGGTGTAGCCGCTGCCGGCAATGGCCGGGCCGACCAGCACGGCACCGGTCAGCGCCACCGTCATCCATCGATACCCACAGATCGTCATCGGCATGCTCCGAGGTCGAAGCCTGCACTGTGCCCGAGCGATCCGCGCTCCCCAACCCGGGCCATCCCGGGCCCCACGCGGCAGGGGCTACTGTTTGACCATCGTCAGCGGCGCGCCACTGCGGGTGCCGCTGACGGCGCCGTCCTCGCCGCGTTTGAGCTTCACGGTGACATCGTTGCAGCCGGCCAGCGCTTCGGAGAATTTCAGCTTCAGCGTGACCGCATCGGCGCCGGCGCTGTCGACCGCAATCGGCACCTCACGGCCATAGCAGAAATCTGCCTTCGATGCGACGTTGAAGGCCTGCCATTGGCCACCGGATTCGGTCAGCACCATCTTGGCCGAGATGGTGTTGGCCTTGCCTTGCCACGACACGTTCCAGGTGCCGACGAACGGCGCCGGCACCTGGGCCAGCGCGGCGCCAAACCAGACCCACAGCGTGATTCCACAACCGATGCGTTGCAACATGGCCGACCTCCGTCAGATGAGCGCCGGGAGTATGCGCGCGGTGGTGAGCACAGGGGGCACGCACCTGTCCCGAGAACGTGGCGAGCCGATTGCCCGCGACCGCGGCAAACCCTCAGCCGCCGCTTGGCGGGGCTTGCCTACACTGCCCGCGGACCTGGCACGCACCGTGCAAGGCTCGCCGACAGACATTGCAAGCACCCCGAGGAGAACGATTCATGAGCCTGCTGCCGACCTGGCGCGAAGTCCCGGCCCGAGCCGGGGCCGTTGTGGCCCCCGACGAAAGATTGCCCTGGCCGCAGACGGTGGCGCTGGGCGTGCAGCACGTGATCGCGATGTTCGGCGCGACGGTGCTGGCGCCGATCCTGATGGGGTTCGATCCGAACGTCGCGATCCTGATGTCGGGCATCGGCACGCTGATCTTCTTTCTCGTCGTCGGCGGCCAGGTGCCCAGCTACCTCGGCTCCAGCTTCGCCTTCATCGGCGTCGTGCTCGCGGCCACCGGTTATCCCGGTGGCGGGCCGAATGCCAACATCGGCGTTGCGCTCGGCGGCATCATCGTCTGCGGGGTGATCTACGCGCTGATCGGCCTGGGCGTGATGTCCATCGGCACGAAGTGGATCGAGTCGCTGATGCCACCGGTCGTGACCGGCGCGGTGGTCGCGGTGATCGGGCTGAACCTGGCCAGCATCCCGATCAAGAACATGGCGCCGACCGACTTCGACAAGTGGATGCAGGCGGTGACCTTCATCTGCATCGGGCTGGTCGCGGTGCGCACCAGCGGCATGCTGCAGCGGCTGCTGATCCTGATCGGCCTGATCCTCGCGACCGTGATCTACGCGGCGCTGACCAACGGGCTAGGCTGGGGGACACCGATCAACACCGCCGGCATCGCCGCGGCGGCCTGGGTTGGCGCACCGCATTTCACGGCACCGGTGTTCGATGGCCGGGCGATCTTGCTGATCGCGCCGGTGGCGATCATTTTGGTGGCCGAGAACCTGGGCCATGTGAAGGCGGTCGGTGCGATGACCGGCCGTAAGCTCGAGCCGTACATTGGCCGCGCCTTCCTCGGCGATGGCATCGCGACCATCGTCTCGGGCTGCGCTGGCGGCACCGGCGTGACGACCTACGCCGAGAACATCGGCGTGATGGCCGCGACCAAGATCTACTCGACCGCGATGTTCGTCGTCGCTGCGCTGATTGCGGTGCTGCTGGGCTTCAGCCCGAAGTTCGGCGCGCTGATCCAGGCCATCCCGCTGCCGGTGATGGGCGGCGTCTCGATCGTCGTCTTCGGCCTGATCGCGATCGCCGGCGCCAAGATCTGGGTCGACAACCGGGTCGACTTCTCGAACAACACCAACCTGATCGTCGCCGCTGTCACACTGGTGCTGGGCACCGGCGACTACACGCTGAAGTTCGGTGGCTTTGCGCTCGGTGGCATCGGCACCGCAACCTTTGGTGCGATTGGTCTGTACTGGTTGCTGAAGAAGCGCAGCTGAACGCCGAGGCGAGAACGGTTGAGACCGATGCGGTCGCGGTGGCGCACGGCATCAATCACCGATGGCGCGCAGAGGGAGCGTCGTACAGAATAAGGATTACAACCAGATACGACGGGAGCAGGATGTGAGCCATCCATCCGATGTGCAGGGCCCAGTTGTCCGCATGGCGCGCACGGTGCTGGTGGTTGACGTCGTCGAGTACGTCCGGCTCATGGAGCAGGACGAGCAAGGCACGGCGCAACGCTGGCAGCTGTTCGTCGACGAAGTGTTGAAGGTCTTGCTGCCCCGCCACGGCGGGCGACTGGTCAAGAGCACAGGAGATGGGTTGGTGGCCGAATTCGAGGCCGTTCCCCCTGCCATCCAGTCTGCCCACGACATGCTCCAGTCCATCTCCCGGCTCAATGCCAACCAGCCGCCCGAACGGGCGATGTGGTTGCGCTGCGCGGCCACCGTTGGCGACCTGTATGCCAACGACATGGACATCCAGGGCCGGGCCGTCAACCTCGCGTCGCGCCTGGCGACACTGGCCTCGCCCGGCGACATCGTGGTGTCGGCCGAAGTGCGCGACCGCCTGGTGCCGGGGCTGGACGCCGAGCCGGAAGACCTGGGCGACTGCTACCTCAAGCATGTGCCGCAGCCGGTGCGCGCCTACCGCATTGGCCACTGGGTCGACCGCCCGGCGGCAAATGTCGACAAGCAGGCCGATCCGCTGCGTGCCGGCGTGGCCGTGCTGCCGTTTGCCGCGCGGGTGGTGGCCGCGGAGTACGCGGCGCTCGGCCACCTGCTGGCTGACGAGGTGGTCAGTGGCCTCAGCCGGGCCGAGAACCTGCATGTGATCTCCAGCCTGTCGTCCAGTGCCGCCGCCGACAGGGGCCTGGGGGTGGCCGATCTGGGCCGGTTGCTGCACGCCGCGTACCTGGTGGCGGGGTCCTACCTCGTGGTCGGCTCGGTGGTGCGCCTGCACGTCGAACTGGTCGAGTCCGACACCCAGACCGCCGTCTGGAGCGACGACCTGTCGGCGCGCCTGGACGACGTGCTGCTCGGCAACGACGAGATCGTCTCGCGCGTGGTCGCGCAGGTCGGCGCCACGATCTCGCAGCAGGAGCTTGCCCGTTCCAGCGGACGTCCGCTGCCCAACCTGCAAAGCTACAAGCTGCTGATGGCCGGCATCGGGTTGATCCACCGCTCGTCGCGGCAGGATTTCGAGCGCGCCCACGACATCCTCGAGCACTTGGCGCAGCGCCATTCGCGGCTGCCCCAGCCGTTTGCCTGGCTCGGCAAGTGGCATGCGATGCGTGTCGTGCAGGGCCTGTCCGACGATCCCGCGCAAGAAGCGCAGCGCGCCTTGGACCGGGCGCATCGGGCGCTGGACGCCGACGCTCACAGCAGCCTGGCGCTGACGATGATGGGCCTGGTGCACGGTTTCATGCTGCGCGACCTGGACGCAGCCGAGCGCGACTACGCGCAGGCGCTGGAGGCCAACCCCAACGAGGCGCTGGCGTGGCTGTACACCGGTACCTTGCGTGGCTGGCAAGGGCGCGGCGAAGAAGCCTTCGCCGCGGCGACCAAGGCGCTGGCCCTGTCGCCGCTGGACCCGATGAAGCCTTACTTCAATTCGCTCGCGGCCTTCTCGGCGCTGACCGCGGGCCGGCTGACCGAGGCCCGCGGTTGGGCCCAGGCATCGTTGCGGGCCAACCGCCTGCACACCGCCACCCACCGCACGCTGGCGATCGCCCAGTGGCTGAGTGGCGATGTCGCAGCGGCGCGCTCGACCATCGCCGAGATGATGAAGGTCGACCCGACGTTCAGTTGCGCCCGCTACCTCGAGCGCTTCCCCGGCGGCCAGACCCCGATGTCGCGTGACTACGCGCGCATATTGCGCGACGCGGGCGCGGCCCACTGAAGCCCCGGTGCCGAGGCCCGGACGCAGGCGTCCGAGCCCAGTCACCCCATTACGGAAGGGATGATCCATGGCTTTCCTGACCAGCCACACGAGCCACACCAGTCACACGAGTCATACGAGCCACACGAGCCATGCGGACGACGTCAGCTACGCGGGGCTGGACGCGAGTCCCTTGTTGGCAGAGGGCCTGATCGCGTCGCAGGTCGGGCTGGACCATTGGGAGCTGGATGGACAGCGCCGGCCGATCTATGCCAATGACATCGAGATCGATCAGCGGCGTAATGGCTTCGGGCAAGACGGCGAACTCAACACCGTTCCGCAGACACGCTTTTTCGGGATGGAGTCGGGCCCCCGTTCCTATGTGTGCCATGCCGAGCTGATGAGTCTGCTGGAGGTCAGGCCCACCAGCGTCGACGGCAGCGCCGCAACGGAGGTGACGCTGACCTATCAGGATCGAAAGACCGGCGAACCCGACAGGCCCCTGATCAAGCTGGTGCGGCCCACGCACGCGCTTTTCAGCAAGCAGGTGCTGCTGGTTCACCAGCTGTCGAAGGAACGCAAGGAGCGCTACGCCGAGATTCTGCCGCAGGTCTATCCGGCCCATGCGTGGTGGGCGCAAGTCGTCGGTCTGAGGCCCGACAAGCACCGCATGACGATGGAATTCCTGGACGCAGCGCTGAACCTCACGGCCAGCACGCTGTTCCGCCTGAAGCAGCTCTTCGCTTGCCCCCGGCCCTTCGAGTACACCGGGATGCTGCAGCCCTTGATCCAGACCCCAGGCCATGACAGTTGGCCGAGCGGCCATGCCACCGAGTCGGTCGTGATCGCGCGCGTGCTGAACAGCCTGGCTCTCCAGGACAAGGGCCGCCCGAAGGTCGACAAGCCCTTGTTCGAGATCGCGCGACGCATTGCCGAGAACCGCGAAGTCGCGGGCCTGCACTTTCCTGTCGACAGTGCCGCTGGCCGTGTGCTGGGCGACACCTTGGCTCGTCTGGTGCTTTGGTACAGCGCTGGCGATGCCGCCCAGGCTGCACCGCAATCAAGAGTCTTCGAGCCAGCGAAGGTCTTTGGCAACGACGGATCGCCGCTCTCGCCGGTGCCGCTGCCGAACGACGAGGCCTTTGACACGAGGTTTGAGCTGAAGGTCAACGACCAGTCCGTGGCTTGGCCGGCCAGCGCCACACAGGTCTTGCCCGACCAACCGTACATGCGCTGGCTTTGGGAGCGCGCGCAAGAAGAATGGAAGTGGAAGTGACCATCATGGCCAACACCGACACATCGCCATCCCTCGAGGAACTGGACCCCTACCTGGCCTGGGCCCGGAAAACCGACTTCGCAGCCGTGCTGCCTGATCCGCAGGGCAACGACAAGTTGCGAGTCGCAATCGAATTTCGCAACGGCCAGAAGCTCGGGCCTCTGGTCGACGGGTGGGCGAAGCTGAAMGTGGGCCTGGCGCCGCACTACACCGAGGCCATGCAGCAAGAAGACTGTCGGTTCGCCTGTGCGGACGTGCCTGCGTGGGCCTTGGACCAGGTTGCCACGGCGGCCTGTCGCCTGAAGGCGGGCCTCATTGGCAACGCCGAGCAACAGTCGCTGCCGGCGGACCAACGCGTCCCGATGGCCGATTTCGACTCGCCGGCGTTGAAGGCCAGGGCCATTCAGCAGATGCGCGGCGCCATGTCCCGTGCCACCAAGAGCAAGGCCAACAAGGAAAGCAAGCAAGGTCGGATCGACGGCCTTCGCAAGATCAAGGTGGCCAAGCCGTCAGGTTCCAGGGCCGCCGCGGCGGATGCCGCGGCACAGTCGTCCCAACAGGTCGTCACACCGGTGATGGCCGTGATCGACTTCGGATGTGCCTTCGCCCACGGGAGCTTCCGGCGGCCAGACAGCGGCACACGGGTGATCCACTTCTGGGACCAGGGACGCGACGCAGACGCGGGCAAGCAGGTCGAGATCGAGGAGACTTGGCCGTGGTTGCCGGAGCAGCGGTTCGGCTATGGGCGCGAGGCCAATGCTGAACGGCTGGGCACGTTGATGCACAGCGTCTACAAGGCCAGCGTATCCAAGAAGCCAGGTGACGCGTTCACGGTGGCGATGGAAGAGGCGTGCTACTTGCGCGCCGCGTTGCCGGAGCTTCTGGAGCCGTGGTCGCACGGCACCGCCGTGATGGGCATGGCGGCGGGCGTGGAGGTGGATGCCTCGGGAAAGAACGCCAATGAACAGGACACCTTGCCCAGCGATGACCCCGCGAGCAAGGCCGACCTGATCTTCGTGCAACTGCCCGAGGCCGCGGTCGAAGACTTGTCAGGCGGCTGGATCACGACCTATGTGCTCGACGCCATCAACTACGCGATCGAGAAGGCCGGGGAACGATCGCTGGTGATCAACATCAGCCTCGGTTCGCACGGTGGCCCCCATGACGGTGGCTCGCTGCTGGAGGCAGCCATCGAGCAATTCATGGAGAAGCACAGCGGGCTTCATATCGTTGTGGCCGCGGGCAATGCCGCTGACAAGCGTGGACACGCCAAGGCGACGATTCAACCCGGTGCCCATGCGCAGCTTCGCTGGGTGGTGCCCGCCGGGGATCCGACCCAGAGCTTTCTGGAGTTCTGGTATCGCCGTCCGCGCGACGGCGTGTCGCCCACTTTCAGCGTTCGGCGTCTGGACGGCTTGACGGTGTTGGAGGGTTCGCCGGCAATCGCTCGGGATGCCGACGAACTGCCCTGCGCTGCACTTTGGCAACTACCCGCTGCACCGTCGGGAGATGAGGCGGGTATGGCGCTGCTGGCGATAGCCCCCACGGTGGGCTTGCCCGACCGCCCGAAGGTCGGCATGGGCGTGGCGCCGCCGGGGGCATGGACCATCGAAGTAACCAACAATTCACCCCAACATGAGATCGAGGTCCACGCCTGGATCGAACGCGACGAGCCCGGTGCCGGGCCGTTGGCCGATCGACCGGATTCGGTGCTGAAGGCGCCGCCGGGCAGTACCTTCGAGGTGACCGACGAGTCGACGCTGATCGGTCAGGCCACTGGCATGAAATCGTGGGTGGTGGGTGGCTACGAGTTGCGCCATCCGAGGCAGAAGAAAGGTCAACTTCCGATCCGGGCCAAGGAGTCCGGCCGCGGGCCCGGGCGCGGCCGCGACAAGCGCTCGCCGGACTTGTTCGCGCCCTCCGATCGATGGGTCGATGGTGCGACACGCGGCCTGCGTGCCTTGGCCAACCGCAGCCCTCGAAAAGGTCAGACGCTGACCGACATCGACGGGCGGGGATTCGCCGCATTGAGCGGCACGAGCCTGTCGGCACCGTGGGTGGCCCGCCAGTTGTACAACCTGATGACCTGCCCGTCGGCGCTGCGCTCCAAGGAGGAATTGAGCACGGCCTTGCAAGCGATGAAGGGCAAGATCCATCCACCGATCTTCGAAGCCGCAGTGGAGTGGCCCTAGTTCACAACCAATACTGCACCAACTGCCCAAGCCACTCGCTGAAGCGTTCGCCCATCGGCCGCTGGTTCCAGGCTTCGAGCGTGATCGGCTCCGACTGGGCCAGGTCGCGCTCGAAGGCCTTTTGCATCTGGGTGCCGAATTCGTCGCCGAGCACGACGGCGTTGAGTTCCTGGTTGTGGATGAAGCTGCGCCAGTCGAGGTTGGCCGAGCCGACTGTCGACCAGACGCCGTCGATCACCGCCGACTTGGCATGCAGCAACACGGTGCGGCGCTCGTACAGCCTCACGCCGCTTTCGAGCAAGGCGCCGTACTGCGCGCGGCCGGCGCTGAGCACCAGCTTCGCATCGCTGTGGCGCGGCAGGATGAGCCGGACGTCGACGCCGCGCCGCGCTGCGCGGCTCAACGCGTCGACCAGCTGCGCGTCCGGCACGAAGTAGGCCATCGTGATCAGGATCTGTTTCTGGGCATGGTCGATCGACGACATCAGCGTCGCGTAGATCGTGCTGTACGCCTCGTCGGGCGAGCTGGCGATGGCCCGCACCACATGCTTGCCGCGGGCTTGGCGCTTGGCCGGCAGGTAATCGGTGGGGTTCAGCGGCTCGCCTTTCTGGCGCACCCAGGTGTCGAGGAAGATCTTCTGCAGCTCGGTCACCACCGGGCCTTCGATGCGCAGGTCGGTGTCGCGCCAGGGCCGGCCCTCGTCGGGTGACTTCGCACTCGCCGATGCCGCCGATGCTGCCGGGGCCGGCGCTTTCGTCCGCACTTTCGGTGACGAACCGGAGGAATAGACCGCGCTGATGTTGATGCCGCCGAGGAACGCGATCTCGCCGTCGACGACCAGCAGCTTGCGGTGGTCGCGTCCGTTGACGTCCCAGCCGGCTTTGGCCTTCAGCGGATTGACAGGGTTGTATTGCAGGACGCGAACGCCGGCCGCCTTCAGGCGGTCGAAGAACTCGGCGGGTGTGTCGATCGTGCCGACGCTGTCGTAAAGCACGTTGACCTGCAGACCCTGCCGGCGCTTGGCGATCAGCGCATCGGCGAAGCGCTGGCCGGTTTCGTCGCCCTGCAGGATGTAGGTCTCCATGTTGATGTGGTGCTTGGCGCTGGTGATCGCCTCGAACATGGACTTGTAGGTCTCGTCGCCGTCCTGCAGCAGCGTGACGGCGTTGTCGCTCACCAGCGGGCTGCCGGTGATCGCACTCTCGATCGCCAGGTGGCGGTCGAGGATGTTTTCGGGCTGGCCGGGGTTGACCTTCAGGTTCTCGACGATCTGCTTGCTGCGCGCTGGCGACATCGACCCGCGCGCGCTCTCGACCGCGACCGGCCGTTCAGCCGCGCCGGCCGTGGACGGCGCCAACGGCGGCGACGCGCAGCCGATCAGCGCGAGGAATGCGCCGAAGGCGCCCAAGCGGCGCCGCCACATGGACAAGGCTGGGCAGCAAGGGGCGACGGGGGCGTGGGACGGCATGGTGACGACGCAGAAGGGGATCGTGCCGCAGTCTGGCGGCGGGCGCACCGCCTGTCTGCCAGCGCAGGGCGGCCCCGGCTGTGGGAACTGGCCGACAGGGCGGACCCTTGCCGGCCGTTCAGAGCGGCTGCGCGACCCAGCGCGACAGCACGCGCACCAGCTCGTCGGGTTGCACCGGCTTGCCGACGAAGTCGTCCATGCCGGCCTCGCGCGCCTGGGCCCGCTCGTGGTCCAGCGCTGCTGCGCTGAAGGCGACCACCGGCAATGCGCGGGTGCTCGGGTCGGCACGCAACTGGCGCACCGCCTCGAGCCCGTCGAGCACCGGCATGTGCAGGTCCATCAGCACCACATCGAAGGCCTCGGGGTGGGCCTGGCAGGCCTGCACGGCCTCCGCGCCGTCATGTGCCGGGCTGACGCTCGCGCCCAGCCGTGCCAGCATCTCGGCCGCTATCAACATGTTGACCGGGTTGTCTTCGGCGATCAGCAGGCGCAGCCCGTGCAGCGGCCGATCGGTGCCGTCCAGCCAGGTGCTGGGCCGATCCTCGCTGCCATCGGCCGACGGCAGCGGCAACTCGGCCCAGAAGGTGGCGCCTTCGCGTGGCACGCTCATCGCGCCAACCTCGCCACCCATCAGCTGGGCCAGCTCACGCGTGATCGACAGCCCGAGGCCGGTGCCGCCGAAGCGCCGCGTCGTCGAATGGTCGGCTTGCGCAAAGGGCTGGAACAGGCTGGCCAGCGCCGCCGGCGCGATGCCGATGCCGGTGTCCTCGACCTCGAAGCGCAGCCGCCCCGGCTGGGCCACCGCGACGCGCAGCATCACCTCGCCCTGGACCGTGAACTTGATCGCGTTGGCGATGAAGTTCGACAGGATCTGGCGCAGCCGCAGCGAGTCGCCGCGCACGCGGCGCGGCACGCCGGGCGCGATCAGTTGCCGCATCACCAGGCCCTTGGCCTCGGCCAGCACCATGTGCGCGCCGTGGACCTTGTCGATCAGGTCGTGCAGGTCGAAATCGATGCGCTCGACCTGCAGCTTGCCGGCCTCCATCTTGCTGAGGTCGAGCACGTTCGAGACGATGCCGTTCAGGCTCTCGGCGGCGTCGATCAGGTAGCGCAGGTGGTTCTGCCGCCGCGCTTCGGGCTGGCCCGGCACCGCCATCAACCGCGCCAGGCCCAGCACGCCGTTCAGCGGCGTGCGGATCTCGTGGCTCATGTGGGCCAGGAAGGCGCTCTTGGCATCGCTCGCCGCCTCGGCCACCGCCTTGGCTTCGGCCAGGGCCTGCTCGGCGCGGCGCCGCTCGGTGATGTCTTCGAGGACCCAGATCGCGCCGGCCTCTTCGGGCTGGTGCGGGTCGACCAGCTGCGAGCGCAGCAGCGCCAGGAAGCGGCTGCCGCCGGGGCGGGTGAACTCGTGCTCGACCTCGATCGGCTGCCCTTCGGCCAGGCGTTTTCGGACCTCGTCGATGAAGGCCTGGTAGCCGGCTTCGCCGCCGAAGTACTCGGCCACCTCGCGGCCGGCCATGCTGCCGCTCGGCTGGCCCAGCAGCGCTTCGAGTCGCGGGTTGACGCGCTCGACACGCCGCTCGCGCACCAGCGCCACGCCGACCGCGGCGTGGTTCAGGATCGCGTCGCCCTGCAGCCGCGAGCGTTCGGCCTCGGTGATGTCGCGGATGATCATCACCGACACCGGCTCGCCGTCCCACTCGAAGCGGGCCGCGGTGATCAGGCCGTCGCGGCGCGCGCCATCGCGTCGCCAGAACCGGGTGCGCAGGTCGCGCACCATGCCGGTTTCGACCAGGGCCTGGGCCAGCGCCTGGGCCTCTGCCGGTTCGCGCCACAAGCCCAGATCCAATGGGCTGCGACCGATCACTTCGTCCGGCCGGTCGTAGCCTGCGGCCGCCAGAAAGCCGGGGTTGGCCAGCATGATGCGGCCGTGGCGCAGGCTGGCCACCGCGATCGCGTCGGGCGACAGGCGCACCAGCCGGTCCAGCAGCGTGCGCGAGCGCTCGTGCTCGCGGGCGGCCAGCACCTCGCCGGTCACGTTCTGGCTGATGCCCCACCAGCCCACGTGCTTGCCGGTCACGCCCAGCACCGGCTCGCCGGTGCCGCGCACACACACCAGCTGCCCATCCGCGCATTCGAAGGTGATGACCCGGCCGCGGTAGGGCCGGCGGGCGCGCAGGTCGTCCATCAGCGCCGTCCATTCGTCGTCGTGCACGATGCGCGGCCCGCCCGGCTGGTCGATGCGCATGAACTCGGCCACCGTGCGGCCGGTGTGGCGCTCGAAGCTCGGCGAGATGTGGGTCGGTCGGCCATGGCGGTCGGCCTCCCAGGTCCAGTCGCTGCCCAGGCGCAGGAATTCGGACAGCCGGTGTTCCTTGACCCAGGCTTCGTGCAAGCTGCGGCCGAACTGCCGGCCCAGGATCGCCGCCACCGCCAGCGCCCCGGCGGTCAGCAGCATGTGCGAGATCAGCCGCCCGGTGTTGCCGCGCACTGGCGAGCTCAACACGTCGGGCATCAGGCCGTGAATTTCGCCGTGGTAGATCAGCACCAGCAKGGCCAGGTGCAGGCCGGCCAGCAGCCAGGCCACGCGCGGCCGCGTCAGCACGCCAGCCAGCACGATCAGCACGGCAGAGGCCGACAGCAGGATCGACTGCAAGCCCAGGCCGGTGAACCACGCGTACAGCCCCAGCGACAGCTGCAAGGTCAGCAGCAACATGCCCGCGGCGACGCGCGGTGAGCGGCGCCGTGCGATCAGCACCGCGCCGCCGGCACCGGCCAGCAGCACCGCACCGATCAGCAGCCGCCAGACGACGAGCCGGCTCGGCGGGCCGAGCCACAGCTGCAACGGCACCGACAGCCACAGCAGCCCGGCCAGCGTCAAGGCGGCGCGCAGCAGCGCGCGCACGGCGACGCGGTCGCGTTCGGCCTGGGCTTGGCGTGCCCCTTCGGTGAAAGGCAGGCCGGCGAACGGCTCTTCGGCCGTGACTGGGGGCAAGATCCATCCCTCCATTGACTCAGGACGCCAGTGTCCCAGGTTACCGGCTCCGCCGCGCCTGTCCGCCCAGGAGGCGCCCCCTGAACAGGGCACGCTGCCTACAATCGACCGCAGCTGCTGCTCTGAGAACCCGAGACCATGTGCCAACTGCTGGGCATGAATGCCAACACGCCGACCGACGTGATGTTCAGCTTCACCGGTCTGGCCACCCGTGCCGACGAGCACAAGGACGGCTTCGGCATCGGCTTCTTCGAAGACAAGGGTGTGCGGGTCTTCATCGACCACGCCAGTGCGCGCCAGTCGGCGATCGCCGAGCTGGTCAAGACCTACCCGATCCACAGCGACAACGTCATCGCCCACATCCGCAAGGCCACGCAAGGCCGGGTGGCGCTGGAGAACACCCACCCGTTCGTGCGCGAGCTGTGGGGCCGCTACTGGGTCTTCGCCCACAACGGCGACCTGAAGAACTTCAACCCGCGGCTGCATGCCGCCTTCCGCCCGGTGGGCGACACCGACAGCGAACGTGCCTTCTGCTGGCTGATGCAGGAGCTGTCCAAGGCCCATGCCGCTGTGCCCGAGGTCGCCGAGCTGCACTGCACGCTGGCCGAGCTGGTGCCCGAGCTGCACCGCCACGGCACTTTCAACATGCTGCTGTCGAACGGCCAGGCGCTGTGGGCCCATGCCTCGACGCATCTGCACTGGCTGGTGCGGCAGCATCCGTTCCGCGCCGCCAGCCTGAAAGACGAAGACGTGCGGGTCGACTTCGCCCACGCGACCACGCCGAACGACCGCGTCGCCGTGATTGCCACCGAGCCGCTGACCCAGGACGAAACCTGGACGGCTTTCCAGCCAGGGGAGCTGCGGGTGTTCGTCGACGGCGCGCCGCTGGCCTGTCGGGCCGGCTGAACCCGGCGCAACTGCCGCGGGCGGCCCGCCGTTCATGCGCGGTGGCCGGCGGCTGGTGTGTGCGGCCAGGCCGTTCGCCCGGCGCCCGGCCGCACGTCGCCGCGCGCTGCCTACACTGCGCCGCATGCCCACCCTGAGCCCCACCATCACCTGGCGCGATCGCCTGCTGGCCGCGATGGCGCGCCGCCACGCCTGCCTGCCGGACGACGAACGGGCAGGCGCGCACACCGGCGACGCCTGGCTGCTCAGCCGTGCCGGGCTGGCCGGCTGGGCCGGGGCGCTGGCGGTCGGGCTGCTGGTGTCGTGGTGGCTGGCCGAAGTCGGCGGTGTGCCGACCTGGCTGGCGATGCTGGTCGGCGAGCCGGCCGCGGTCGCGATGCTGCTGGCGTTGGTGCAGGCTTGGTTCCAGCCGCACGGCACGCTGGCGCGGTTGCGGCGCGAGTTCTGGTGGTCCAACGGCATCCTCGGCGCCGCCGCCGTGCTGCAGATCGCCTTGTGGCACGGCGGCGGCGACCCCTGGCGCTGGCTGGCCTGGCTGCTGCCGATCGCGCTGGTGTCGCTGGTGCAGCTGGTGGTGGCGCAGTGGAGCCGCGGCCACCTGGACCGCGAGGTGCAACGCCTGCGGCTGGAGCAGGAGCGCGACGCCGCCGCGCGCGAGGCGGCCGAGGCGCGCCTGGCCGCGCTGCGCTCGCAGATCCAGCCGCATTTCCTGTTCAACACGCTGGCCGCGCTGCAGCACTGGGTTGACGGCAGCGACCCGCGCGCCGCGCCGCTGCTGCGAGAGTTGACCGGCTTCCTGCGCGGCTCGACCGAGCTGATGGCGCGCGATGAGGTCACGCTGGCCGACGAGCTGGCGCTGGCGCGCCACTACCTGGCGATCATGCAGGCGCGATTCGGCGAGCGGCTGCAGGTCGAGCTGGCGGTCGAGCCGGCGGCGCTGGCCCAGCCGTGGCCGCCGGGGCTGCTGCTGACGCTGGTCGAGAACGCGGTCGAGCACGGCATCGGGCCGCTGCTGCAGGGCGGGCACATCCGCGTGGCTGCTGGTTGCGGCGACGATGGCCGTTTCTGGCTCACCGTGCAAGACAACGGCCCCGGCCCCGCGCCGGACTGGCGCGAGGGGATCGGGCTGGCGAATGCGCGCGAGCGGCTGGCTCGGCGCTTCGGTGCGCGGGCACAGCTGCAGCTGCAGGCGCTCGACCCGGGCGCCCGCGCCGAGATCACGATTGCACCGGCCCCTGGCCTTGCCAACGGAGCCCGCGATGCGGGCTGACACCATGCCGACCCCTGTCCCCGCGTCACCACCGGCGCCCCGCGAACGCATCGACTGGAGCCAGCTCTGGTACCCGGGCCCGACGCGCGTGTTCACCGACGCCGAGCTGGCCCGCGCTGGCACCGACCAGCCCAGCCGCACCTTCCTGGTGATGCTGGCGATCTCGCTGGCGATCGTCGCGCAGGGGCTGATGCAGCACGTGCCCGACGGCGAACTGGCGCGCCTGACCGGCCTGTTGGCGGCGATGGCGGTGGCGACCTACAAGGCCGGCATGTGGTTGTGGCACCGCCCGACGCGCCGGCGCCTGATGGTGGTGACGCTCGTCGGCATGGCCGCCTTCATGGTGTTCGCCTTCGGGCTGCGCTGGCGCATGGCGGCCRGGCCGGCCCGCGACTGGCTCGTCTACACCTGCGGCGGGGCGTGCTCGCTCGGCTCGCTCGGCATGTGGTTCGTCGCGGTCTACCGTGCGCAGCAGATCGAAGCCAAGCTGCGCGAACTCGACGAGCGCGACCACGCGATCGCGCTGGCCCGCCAGCTGGCCACCGCACAGATCCAGCCGCACTTCCTGTTCAACTCGCTCGCGTCGCTGCAGCACTGGGTCGATACGCGCGACGAGCGTGCCGGGCCGATGCTTTCGTCGCTGACCGGCTACCTGCGCGCTACGCTGCCGCTGTTCGAGCGGAACGCGTTGACGCTCGGCGAAGAGCTGGAGGCGGTGCGCCGCTACCTCGAAGTGATGCAGGCCCGGCTCGGCGCGCGGCTGCGCTTCACGATCGACGCTGACCCCGCTGCGCTCGCCGCCGTGCTGCCGCCGGGCGTGCTGTTGACGCTGGTCGAAAACGCGGTCGAGCACGGCGTGTCGCCGCAGCTGTCCGGCGGCCAGGTGCGTGTGTCGGCCCGCATCGAGCCCGACCGTGTGCTGTGCCTCGAAGTCATCGACGACGGGCCGGGTCTGCCGCCCGGCGGCGCTGTTGGCGGCCCGGGCCATGTCGGCTTGGCCAACACCCGCGCCCGCTTGGCGCAGGCCTTTGGCGATCTGGCCAGCTTGACGCTAACCAACGTGCCGGACGGCGGCTGCAGCGCGACGCTGCGGCTGCCGACCGGCCCCATCCATCCCACTGCCACCCTGACCCCGCTGTGATGCCCACCGATTCCCCCGACCGTGTCACCGTGCTCGTTGCCGACGACGAGGAAGCCCCGCGCCAGCAACTGATCGCCGCGCTGCGCCAGGCCTGGCCGGCGGCGCGCATCGTGGCCGAAGCCAGCAACGGCGTCGATGCATGGGACGCGTTTCTCGAACACGAGCCGCAGGTGTGTTTTCTCGACATCCGCATGCCGGGGCTGTCGGGCATCGAGGTCGCGCAGCGCATCGACGGCCGCGTGCCGGTGGTCTTCGTCACCGCCTTCGGCGACCACGCGCTGGCCGCGTTCGACGCCGGCGCGGTCGACTACGTGATGAAGCCCGTCGACGCGGCGCGCTTGAGCCAGGCGCTGCAG
>NZ_JBFUGE010000055.1:0-20746 GCF_056403075.1 Ideonella sp. P3_A4
GACGAAGCTGGAGGTGATCGGTACCGCATCGCGGCCGGACACCCAAGCCTGGGTGCAGGAGATGGGCGCCCACCATGTGATCGACCACACCCAGCCGCTGGACCAGGCCCTGGCCGCGGCCGGCTTGGGCCCGGTGCACCTGGTGGCCAGCCTGACGCAGACGCAGCAGCACTACAGCGCGCTAATCAATGCGCTGGCGCCGCAAGGCAAGCTGGCGCTGATCGACGACTCGAACGAGCCGATCGATGCGCGCCCRCTGAAGGCCAAATCGCTCTCGCTGCACTGGGAAATGATGTTCACCCGAAGCCGTTTCCAGACCGACGACATCGCCAAGCAGGGTGAGCTGCTGGCCCAGGTCGCCGCGGCGATCGACGCCGGCACGCTGCGCAGCACGCTGACCCGCCACTTCGGCACCCTGAGCGTGGCCACGCTGCGCGAAGCGCAAGCCCATGTCGAGAGCGGCCGCGCCATCGGCAAGACCGTGCTGGACGGGTTCTGATCGGCGGTTGACCTTAGCCGCACTGACGAAGGGCCTGCGCGGAGCGATCCGCGCAGGCCCTTTCCGTTGCGGCTCTAGCCCCATCGAAATGGCTGGCAATATGTGGCGGCGGACGGACGAGGGGTCCGGCCGTGCGCAACGATTTCGACCCTGCCGGCCTGATGATGAGCCCGACCCGAAAACTCCTGGTTCTCGATCTGGACGAGACCCTTGTCCATGCCCGCGAAACGCCGTTGGAGCATCGCGAGGACTTTCGCGTCGGGCCGTACTTCGTCTACAGGCGCCCGCACTTGACGGCGTTCATCGACGCGGTGTCACAGCACTTTGATCTGGCGGTGTGGACGGCGTCCGGCGAGGTATACGCCGCGCAAGTGATCGAGCGGATTTTCGAGCCCGGCGTGCTCAAGTTCATCTGGTCCAGCCAGCGGTGCACCACGGCGCGCGACTGGACCACTGGCCACTACACCACGATCAAGAACCTCAGCAAGCTGAAACGGCAAGGCTACGCGCTGGAGGCGATCATCGCGGTGGACGACACACCATCGAAATACGCCAGGAGCTATGGCAACCTCGTTGCCGTGCGCGAGTTCGTCGGAGACAGGGCCGACGACGAGTTGCTTCAGCTCTCGACGTACCTGAGCAGGCTTGCGCCGGTGGCCAACGTGCGCGCGGTCGAGAAGCGCGAGTGGCGTAGGCAGCTTGCCAGAGGCGTGGCTACCTGAATGCAGGCCTCGATGGGTGTGCGCCCTTGCCGACAACTCTTGACGAGGACCAGATGGCCACTCGAACAGCATCCTGCACCTGCGGCCAACTGAGCATCGAAGTGCAGGGCGAGCCGCGGGGCGTCGGCATTTGCAATTGCCTGGCTTGCCAGCGAAGAACGGGCAGCGTCTTTGCCGCGTTGGCGGGTTTTGCCGCGCCGTACCAGGTCAACGGTGAGGCGACAGAGTACGTGCGAACCGGCGATCAAGGGGCACGGTTCATCTTCCGCTTCTGTCCCGTCTGCGGGACCAACCTGTTCCACACCGAAGAGGGTGTGGAGGGCGGTGTGAGCGTGGCGGTGGGCGCGTTTGCCGACCCGGGTTTCCCGGCGCCTCAGGTGTCGGTCTACGACTGCCGGCGGCACCCTTGGGTTCAGTTGCCGCCGGGTGTCGTCGCCTACGAGAAAGACCCGGCCTGAAGCGGCAAGCCGCGTGGGTGCGTTGGCACCCACCAACCAACCGTTAGGGCTGGGATGAAGCGCTTACTCCGCTGCGCTCGATGCGGCCGGCGCGCTGGACGCCACCTTGGCCTTCATGTCGAAGCGGACCAGGGGAGGCACCACCTGTTGGGCGTCGAACGGCGAGCGCTCGCGGAACTCGAGCGTGACCGGCTCGTAGCCTTCCAGTGTGGCCGTGAAGCGGTAGACGCTGAACCAGCCGAACTGGTCCTTGATGCGCATGTCGAACGGCGCGGTGCCCAGCGTCTGGCCCCTGCGTTCGTAAACGATTTCAGCGCCCGGCGGGTCGGACTCGAAACGCACCTGCGTGGCACAACCGGCGAGACCGACGAGCATCGAAGCCGTCAGCAGATTCAAGGTAAGGCGGTACTTCATAAAGAGCGTTAGAAGGTGTTACGACAAGGTCGCCTTTATCTTTGCGAGCGGCATGACGCGTCAATAGCGTTTGCCCCCCGGTCGACCGGCGGTGATGAAGGATCGTGATGATCTGTACGAACAGTGAGGGCCGAGGCGGGTCGGCCTCCACAAAATCGTTAGGCACCTGTCGACCTTTGGATTGACAGGTGTGGCGCTCCATGCGGTGCGCCTCGCGTGCCGCTCAACAAGCGGCGAAATGGCTAGCGCAGCAGGTCCAGCGTGCGCTGCGAGAACTCGCCGATGTTGGGGAACACGGTGCCCAGCTCGCTGTCGGGCACGCCCATCCAGGTGGCCAGCGTGGCGCCCAACTGGTCGACCGAGATGGCCGGCAGCATGCGACCTTGCCCCACTTCGTCAGGCGCGCCGAGCTCGCAGCGCGGCACCGCGCCCACCCATTGGCGCGGCTTGACGGCGCCGCCCATCACGAAGTGGTGGCCGGCCCAGCCGTGGTCGGTGCCGTCGCCGTTGATCGTCAACGCGCGGCCGAAATCCGAGGCGGTGAAGCTCAGCACCTGGTCGCCCAGGCCGGCATTGTTCATCACGGTCTGGAACGAGGCCATCGCGTCGCCCAGTTCTTGCAGCAGCGGGCCGTGCGTGCTGGCCATGCCGTTGTGYAGGTCGAAGCCGCTCATCGAGACGAAATAGGTCTGCCGCTTCATGCCCAGCGCACTGCGCGCCGCAATCAGCTTGGCGACCATGTTCAGCTGCTGGCCCAGCAGGGTCGGCGGCAGGCCGAAGTCGCCGATGCCGCTGAGTGCGCTGTCCAGCTGGCCGGCGCCGCTTTCCGCCACCTGGGTGCGCCGCGTCAGCTCGCGCGCCATCAGGTGGCTGCTGGCACGCGTCAGCGAGTTGTAGATGGCGGTGTCCGAGCCCGGCGAGCCGGGGATCGCGGCCAGCCGCACCGGCCCTGTCGACGCGACCATGAATTCGTTGACCGCGGTGCCGGTGGAGTACACCGCGCTCTGGTCGAGCGAAATCGCGGTGAACAGCGAGCTTTGCTGGCCGGCGTCGGCAGCCAGCAGGTCACCGATGCGGCCCCCCCAGCCCGATTGCGCGCCCTCGGCCAGCAGCGCCTGCCATTCGCTGAACTGGTCGTTGTGYGACATCAGCTTGGGCGGCAGGTGGCGTTGGGCGAAGAAGTCGTCGCGCGTCACGGGCCGCAGCAGGGTGCCTACGCGCATCGCCATCGCGAGCTGGCCGCTGTTGAACACCGGCAGCAGTGCTTGCAGGGCGGGGTTCAGCGCAAAGGCCTGGTCATCCGGCCAAGCCTGGGCCGGGTTCAGTTGGTAGGGCACCAGCGCGTCGCGGCCGAGGGCCAGGCTGCCGCGCGCTTGGGCGTAGCGCGCATGGGTCGGTTCGTCGCAGCTGGCGATGGTGTTGTGGCTGTCGTTGCCGCCGTAGAGGAACACGCAGACCAGTGCGCGGTAGTCGTTGGGCAACGTGGCGGCCGAAGCGGCGCCGATGGAGGCTAGGCTCAGGCCCAGCGGTGCGGCAGCACCGAGGGCGGCAAAGCGGCTGGCATGGCGCAGGAAGGCGCGGCGGGAAATTTGGCTCATGATCGCGCCCCTCACCAGGCTTGAACGAGAAAGGCGGCGGACGACGCGACCAGCTGCAGCGCGACCTGCACACGCAGCTTCGCGTAGAACGGCGAGATCTTGTTGACGAGTGTCGTGAACGCGTCCAGGTCGGCTGCCGACACGCTGTTGCCGGTCAACAGCAGGCTGACGCGTTCGACCAGCGCGCGCGGCGTCATGCCACGCAGGTGGTCGATCTCGATCAGCAGGTAGGTGTCGATGTCGCGCACGAACTCGTTGATCTTGTTGACCGACGCGGCGATCACCGGCCCGTTGACGAGCTGGAACTCCGGCGCCACATGGCCCAGCGCGCCCAGCTCGGACTGCGGCGCCGCATAGCCGGGCCTGAAGAAGTTGAAGACAGTCGGCGACTTCAGCGGCGACTGGCCGACGCCGGTGGACGCGCCGCTCAAGTTTGCGATCGGGAAGACCACCGTGCCGGGATCGCCAGCCTCCATCGCCCGGGCCACGGCGACCAGCCGCAGCATCGGCTCGCGCACCTTGCCGCGGATCTCGACGAGGTCGCCGCCGCCTTGGTCGCCGGCCCGCGCCTCCGGGTCCAGCAGCACGGCGCGGATTACGGCGCGCATGTCGCCGCGCACGCCGAAGCSGTTGTTGGCAAAGGCGGCCGAGACGCGCGCGACGTAGGCCCCGCTGGGGTTGCTGGTGACCAGGCGTTGGATCAGTTGCTTGCCGATGAAGGGGCCGACGTTGGCGTGCGCGAATACCGTGTCCAGCGCACGCTTCAGGCTGTTGGCGGGCTTGGTGCCGGCCGCGATCACCTTGCCGAGGAAGCGCTTTTCTTCGGGCGAGTGGTTGGCCGCCACGGCGACCATCGGCTTGCTCCACTCGGCCATGTCCGGCTCGCCCGGCACCGGCTTGGGCACGCGCCAACCAGTGAACACGCGGGCCAGGTTGAACACGTCGTCTTGCGTGTAGGTCTCGCGCGGCTTGCCCTTCTTCAGCTTCAGGCTGCCGTCGGTGTTCAGCTCGTACAGGCCGATCGAGAACAGCTGCATCAGCTCGCGCGCGTAGTTCTCGTCCGGCACGCGGGTCGGCAGGCCGTCCGGGCCGTATTCGGCCTTCAGGTTGTCGCGGTACGACAGGTACACGCCCATTGCCGAGCTGAGCGTCACGCCTTCCAGCAGATCGCGGAAGTTGCCGAAGCAGCGGTCGTTCAGCATGTCCACGTAGGCGGCCGCGGTGATCTGGTTCTGGCCGATCCCGATGATGCCGACGCGGGTGGTGATGACGAAGATCTCGAGCAACGCGGCGACGATGCGCTGGCGCAGCGCGTCGGGGCCGGTCATGAAGGCGCGCCAGGCCTCGTTCATCATGAACTCGGAGTTCGGCGGGCCGAAGGTCGGGATGTCGTAGAGCCAGCCGCCCAGCGCGTCACGCTGCGCAAAGATGCGGTCGACGTGGCGCTCGCCGCGTGGTGCGGCAAAACCGTCTTCGATCCACTGCGCCAGGCCCTTGGTGCGCACGGCAGCAAGCGTCGACACGGTCGGCCCGTGGCTGGCGTGGATCAGGAAGCGCGCGGCGACCTGTGCGTTGACGGCGCCCTGGCCGTCGGGCGCAAAGGCCGCGGCCAGCTCTTCGGGTGTGTAGGCGACACGGCTGTCGGCGGGGGCTTGCTGCGCTTTCTGACGCGCCTCTGCCGCCGTCACCGGCGCATCGTCGTTCGAGCCGCCACCGCAACCGGCCAGCACCGCGCCTGCCAGCAAGGGCAACGCTGAGGAACGTGCTTCGATCGGGCTGTCGACCGCGGGGCGCGCCTCGGCCGGGCACACAGCGGCCCTATCGTGCGTGGTTGTGTTCATCTCAATCCCTCCAGTTCGCATCGAGAAGTGTCGTGCGAATTCAGGCGCGCCAGCGGCCGCCCCCCCACGTTCAAGGAAGGCGCAGAGCGGAAGGATTGCTCGAAGCTAACCGGGCGGGTGCACTGTCGCGCGTCAAAACGCGCTCAGCCGAGCTCGAAGGTCGTGATTCCGTAGATGGTGTCCAGATCACACGCCGGTGCCGGGCCAGCGTACATGCGCGCCGTTTCGAACACGCTGCTCATGCCGTAGGCCTGCGCAAGTGCAAGCGCATGCGGGTTCGGCATCGGCACGTCCAGGAAGACCGCGTTGCCCGCCGGCACCGTGCTGCCAAGGGCTGCGAACAGCGCCGATGCGATCGCCGGTGTGTCGGCCACCAGTGGGCCGATCTTGTGCCCTTGGCGGCACTGCCGAATCACACCCCAGCCGCGCAGCTCGCCGCTTTCCATCCACGCCAGCCCCGTCGAAGCCGGCATGGTGGTCCAGGCGCGCAAGAAGGCGTCGCGCGGCGCGGGAAAGACGCTCAGGTCCTTGCGGCACAGCGCCGCGAAATCAACGTCGGAGAGCCGGACGATGTGCGGCGAAACGCCGTCACGGTTCGGCCCCGCGATCCCCGTCATGCGGGCGTTGTTCCAGGCCAGCGTGAAGCCGCTGCGGCGGTAGTTCGCCTGCTGGGCCGGCACACCATCGAGGCCGACCACCTGGCCCGACAGTCGCGCCATCGCCGTGTTCCATAAGCGCAGCCCGATGCCCTGGCCGCGCCAGGCTGGCGCCACGATGTACAGGCCGATGAAGCCGAAGTGGCCGGCATACGAGACGGCACTGATGCAGCCGGCAGGCTGCCCGTCGACCTCGGCGATCAGGAACCCTTCGGGGTCCGCCGCATGGAAGCATTCGGCGTCGTGCAGGCCGGGGTTCCACCCCTCCTGCGCGGCCCAGTCGATCGCGAGTTGCACCTCGTGGGGGTGCATGGTGCGCACGGTGCAGTCCATGCGCGCCATTGTGCGGCGGGCGGCCCCAGTCCGGCCGCGCCGCCGCCGTGGTCAATTGGCCGCAGCGGCCACCGGCACCACGTACATCGTGATCGAGTCGGCCGGCAACTCGGCGTTGATCACCCCGGCCGTGACCGGCGTGTTGGCCAGGTGCTGGATCGCCGACAGGTTGGCCGGCGAGTAGCGGTAGACCTTGGCGTTGGCGCCGGCCGTGAAATGGCTCAGCGTGATCTTGCTGCTCAGCGGCGTGCCCGACTTGTTGACCGCGATCAGCGTCATCGCACCCTGCTTGCCGCGGCGAGACGCGTAGACCGACAGCTTGCCCTGGTCTGCGCTGGTGGCGCGCACGCTGTAGGCGCCGAAGCGGCCGCCCTTGCCATCCATGTTCAGGTACATGCGGAAGGCGTAGGCGACGGCGTCGGTGCTGTTCGGCGGCGACCACAGCGTGGCCAGGTCCACCTTTTCGCGGCCCAGGATGCCCAGCACGTCGGCCTGCGCCAGTGCGCCGTTGATGTGGTTCACCGCGCCCCAGCTGTACTCGCTGATCGCGAGCTTGGTGCCGGGGTAGTTGTTGGCCACCCAGCTGCGCATGCGCGGGATCAGGTTGACCTTGTCGGCGATCCAGCTTTCGTCGRTGTACGTCGGGTCCCACAGCGCGCGGGTCGAGCGCAGGCGCAGCGCGTTGGTCGCGGCGTCGGTGTTGTTCGAGAACACACCGTTGGCCTGCGGGTAGTAGTGCTCGTCCAGGTAGTCGAGGATGCGCTTGCCGTGCTGCTGCTCGTAAGCCTTCATCTGCTGCAGGTACCACTCGGCGTGCGGCACGCCGCCGTGCGCGTTGCGGTCCAGCGGGTGGTTCCACCAGTCGCCGCCTTGCGCGGTGTCGAGGTCAGAGTAGAAGTACGCGGTCCAGCCCCAGCCCGACGGGCCCAGCGTCTGCGCGGCCGGGTCCACCGCCTTCACCGCGGCGGCGTATTCCCAGGTGCGGTCACGCAGCTCGTCGTAGCTCAGCGGCTGCGGGCGGATGTCGCGGTGCGTGAAGCGCCACAGCTCGGGTTCGTTGTCGAGGTTGTAGAACTTCACGCCGCCCGCATCAGCCTTGCCGTAGTTGGCGATCAGGTGGCGGATCCAGTCCTGGTCGAACGAGGCGCCGGCTGCCACGCTGGTGTCGGCCGGGTTGTTGCCGGTGATGTTGGTGCCGTTGGTCTTGACGCCGTTGCCGCAGTCGGTGTCCCACGGGTCGACCGACTGCTGCGGGCCGTAGACGCTGACCTTGAAGCCGCAATCGAACGGGTGGTTGTCGTTCGGCGGACGGCGCTTGGCGACCCAGCCGGCCATCGGCAGCGTCATCAGCGTCTGCGTGCCGGTGCGGCGGTCTTGTTCGACGAACTTGTCGGCGGCCGAGCCGTCGGGCAGCGTGCGGCCGACAGGCAGCGGGTTCGGGATGTTCTCGAAGTACCAGTCGCTGCCGGTGTTGTCGACGTCGATCTTCCAGTTGTAGCGCGTGGTGCGGTTGCCGCCCCAGCGGCGCACCGGCAGCTTCAGCTCCTTGGCCAGGGCCTCCGGCGCGAAGTTCATGCCGTAGATGTAGTTGCTGATCGTGTGGTTGTCCGCGGTGGCGTCAACGGTCACTGCCGGGCYGGTAGCGGCCCAGCTGGCGGCGGACAAGGCGCACAGGCAAGCGGCGGCGAGCAGGTGCAGGGGTTGGGTGAGCGGCAGCGGGCGGCCAGGCATGAGGTACTCCAGAAGCTGTTGGGGAGGTCGTTGTTGACCCGTGCATTGATGCTAGTCATCCAGGCAAGCGCCGCGCCTGGCAGCTCGCTGCCGCCCGGCAATATCGGCAACCGCTGGTTACGGCCACTCGTGATTTGCCGGTGTAAACCCGACTTCGTCCCCATCGAAGCACGAATTGGTACTCGATTGGTAGGAAGGGGTGGAGGCCGTTGGCGATGCCGTGCTTTTAACAAGTTAGTGACCTGCCGCCACCCTTTGCCCGGTGGGGTGGGCGAAGACCACGCTGTCTGAAGCCCGCTGTGTCGTCAATCCGGTTGATCTTCAACGAACTGCTTCAAGCGGTTCAAGGCCACGTCCCATTCGCGCGAGATGCGGTCCAGGCAGGCGCGGGCTTCGTCGAAGCGGCGGGGCTGCATGCGCCAGATGTGCTCGCGGCCGCGCCGCGCGCCGCGCACGTAGCCGGCGTCCGCCAGCACCTTCAAATGCTTGGTGACGGCCTGGCGCGACACGGCGGCTTCGGCCGCCAGTTCGGCGATCGAGCCCGGGCCGTGGCGCGAGAGGCGCCACAGCAGGTCGAGCCGGGTGCCGTCGCCCAGGGCGGCGAAGAGCACAGCGGCGGCTTGCGGGTCGAGCCCGCGGGCCGGCCGTGCGGCCTCAGCCGTCGACATGGGCCTGGATGTTCTGCATCTGGATCGCCCAGCCGCCGTCATTCATGCGAAAGGCTTCTTCGCGCCGGTGCGCCGGCAGCGCATCGAAGCCCGACTCGGTGACCGTCAGCTTCGTGCCGCCGTCGGCGTCTTCGAGGCGGAACTCGACCAAGGTCGCCGGCTCGCTGCTGTAGTCGACCTTCGGGTCGACCGCGGCCGGGTGCCAGCGCAAGGCGAACAGGCGCTCGGGCTCCATCCGCTCGACCGTGGCTTCGAATTTCAGGTGCTCGTAGCCGGGGTAGGTGATGTGGCCGACCGCCTTCTGGCCGACGGCAAAGCCGGTCTCCAGCTTGACGCGAAACCAGGTGCCAAATTCCTTGGCATCGGTCAGTGCGCGCCAGACGCGTGTGCGCGGTGCGCGCAGGTGAACTTGTTTCTCGATCCGGTCAGTGCTGCTCATATGCAACCTTCTGGTTGCTTATTTATAGCAGCGAAGGTGTTGATGAGCAACCAGGTAGTTGCGTTTACCCTGCGCGGCGCAGGGGGTTGGCGAGACCGTCGATCAGCAGGCGCAGCAGCTCACCACCCATTGCGCTGGCGGCTTCGCCCTGGTCGGCATCGAGCCCGAACAGCTCGCCGGTCTGCTGCTCGAGCACCAGCGTCACGTAGCCGTGCACCAGCGACCAGGCCAGCAGGATGCGCTGGCCGCGCTCGGCCGCGGGCAGCTTGCGTTCGGCCAGCACCGTGTCGATCGCGTCGCGCAGTGCGTCGCCCACCCGCTTGCCAGCAGCGCGCAGCGCGTCGTCCTGCGGGTTCAACCGGTCGCGCCGGAACATCAGCTGGAACAGCGCCCGGTTGGCCAGCGCGAAATCGATGTAGGCCTGGCCCACGGCGCGCAGGCGGGCGGTGGTGTCGCCAGTCGGGGCGAGCGAGAGGTAGCCGTCGATCGTGTCGGCCAGCCGGTCCAGCCCGCTGGCGGCGCAGGCGCTGAGCAAGCCGCGCGCGTCGCCAAAGTGGTGGGCCGGCGCCGCATGCGAGACGCCAGCGCGGCGCGCGCATTCGCGCAGCGTGAAGGCCTCCAGCCCCTGCTGCTGCAGCATCGACTCGGCGGCGTCGATCAGCGCCTGGCGCAGGTCGCCATGGTGGTAGGTGTCGGCGGCAGCGGGGGGGCGTGGTTTGGGCATCGATGGACGGCAGAGAGGGCGSGCGCAGTGTGCTCGGAAACACGTGCTCTGGCCCTACGAGGACTCGAACTTGACAGTGTCAAGCTTAGCACCTACGATCCGCCCATCATCATCTTGACAATGGAAAGATAACCATGAGCCCGGTTGCCCTGGATGCCTTGCTGGCCTCGATTCACCACCTGCTGGTGTTTTCGCTCGTGGCCGTGCTGTTCGCCGAACTGGTGCTGGCCAGCGCCGCGCCAGATGCCGGGCGCCTGCGCCAGCTGGGCAAGCTCGACGGCGCCTACGGCATGTTGTCGATGGGGGTCGTGGCGGCCGGCTTCATCCGTGCCGTCTATGGCGCCAAGGGCTGGGCCTACTACGCCGGCAACGAGATGTTCTGGGCCAAGATCAGCGTCTTCATCGTCGTCGGGCTGCTGTCGGCCGTGCCGACCGTGCGGCTGATCCGCTGGCGCAAGCAGGGCGTGGTGCCCGACGCGTCGGCGATGCGCTCGCTGCGCCAGTGGATGCTGGCCGAGGCCGTGCTGATCGCGCTGATCCCGATCTTCGCGGTGATGATGGCGCGCGGGATTGGCTACTGACGCGCTTCGGGTACCAGTTCGACCGCCGTGCGCTGCGTGCCGCGCAGCAGGCTGAGCTGGGTCCGGCGGCCGATGCGGTCGCGGGCCAGCACGCGGTGCAACTGGTCGACATTGCCGACGGCCGTGTCGTCGACACCGACGATGCGGTCGCCGCTGCGCAGCCCGGCGCGCTCGGCCGGGCCTTTCGGCAGCACCTCGTCGACCCAGATCGCACTGTCGAGCGCCAGGCCGTGGTGATGCGCCACGCGACGCGCCAGCGGCACCGTGTGGGCTGACACACCGAGCCACGCGCGTTGCACGCGGCCATGCTGCAGCAGCTCGCTGACGACCCAGCGCGCGGTGTGCGCCGGCACTGCAAAGCACAAGGCCTGCGCGCCGGCGATCAAGGCGGTGTTGACGCCGATCACCGTGGCGCGGGTGTCCAGCAGCGGCCCGCCGGAGTTGCCGGGGTTCAGGCTGGCGTCGGTCTGGATCATGTCGTCGATCGCGTGACCGTTGCGGGCTCGCAGCGAGCGGCCCAATGCCGAGACCACGCCGGTGGTGACCGTGTGGCCCAGCCCCAGCGGGTTGCCGATCGCGATCGCGACCTGGCCGACGCGCAGCCGGGTCGAGTCGCCCAGTGCCAAGTGCGGCAGCGCGCGTGCCGCGCCCACGTGCACCAGGGCCAGGTCCGTGTCGGCATCGCTGCCGACCACGCGGGCGGGCAGGCGCGACTCGTCGTCGAACTGCACCGTCACCGCGCCACCGCCTTCGACCACGTGGTGGTTGGTCAGCAGGTAACCGTCCGGTGTGATCAGGAAGCCCGAGCCGGCGCCACCGCCGCCACGTGCGCCAGGCTTGGGCGCCAGCTGCAGCGACACCACGCCGGCGCGCGTGCGCTCCAGCGTGTCGATCACCGTGCGTGAGTAGGCGTCGAGCAGCGCGACATCATCATCGTGGTCGTTCATCGTGGGTCCTCAAACAGCATGCATCACAGACCCACCAGCCCTAACCGCAGACCTTGGTGCACCGCTTCGGTCCGCGTCGCCGAGCCGGTCTTGTCCAGGATCTGCGCGACGTGGAACTTGGCGGTGTGGCTGGAAATGCCCAGCGCGCCAGCGATGTCCCGGTTGCCCAGGCCCTTGGCCATCAGCTCGAAGACTTCCAGCTCGCGCGCGGTCAGCGGGTCGCGCAGCTCGGTGGTCTGGCCGCCGCGCGAAACAAGGGCCGCGGGCAACCCGGCATGGTCGGCCGGAAAGACGCTCAGGCCATGGGCCAGCGCCTGCACCGCCACGGCCAGGCGCGTATCGCCGACCTCGCCCGGCAGCCAGCCCAACGGCCGCATCGAGCCGGGCTCGTTCGGTGGCGCCAACGCCCCCAGCACGAGCACGGGCAGCGTGGCGGGCAGGCCATGCAAAGCGTCACCGGGTTCGTCGGTGGCAAGCACCGCGACTTCGGCTGCACCGCCGCTGCTGATGGGCAGCTCGCCGAGTGTCAGCGTGCGCGCCGTCCAATCGGTGTGCCCGCTGCCGCGCTGCAGTGCAGCCGCCAGGCCTTCGGCGGCCCAGCGTGTGGCGGCGATCACCAGCACCTGCATGGTCGAGCGACTCAGCAACGGTGGTGGACGGGGCGGTGCTCAGCCACTTCGATGCTCACGGTCACCGGCTGGCCACCGCGCAGCAGTTGCAAGGGCAACGTCTGGCCAATGCGCAGCAGTTGCAAGGGCAACGTCTGGCCAATGCGCTCGGCGCTGAGCAGGTCGCGCAGTGTCTCGATGCTGGTCACCGCCTGGCCATTGGCGCTGACGATGATGTCGCCCACCAGCAGCCCGGCGCGGGAAGCGGGGCTGTCTTCACCAACGCCGGCCACCAGCAGGCCCGAAGCGCTGTCGGTGGAAGCGGCCGCCTGCATCGCTGCCGACAAGGCCACCGACTGCGCCGCGATGCCGATGTGGCCACGCACGACGCGGCCATGCGCCAGCAGCGCTGAGCTGACGCGGTCCACGGTCTCGGCAGGCAGCACCACGCCATGGTGTCGCGACAGTGCCGGGCTGGCCACCCCGACGACCTGGCCGGCAGCATCGGCCACCGGTGCGCCGACCAGGCCGGGKTAGAGCCCGCCATCGAGGCGGATCAGCCGGTCCACCGCGCCGCCGCGCCAAGTGCGCCAGGCACCGCCGGCGCCGCCGACATGGCCGAAGCTCGCATGCACCGAGCCCGAGCCGTTGCGCCCGACCGCGAAGACAAAGTCGCCCACCCGCAGCGACGCGTCGACAGGGCGGCGTTCAGCCACTGGCAGCCCATGCGCCGACGCGGGCAGCGCCACCACGGCCAGGTCAGTTCCCGGGTCGACGCCACGCACCTCGCCGACCACGCTCTCGCCGTCGGGCAACAGCACATGCACGCGGCTGGCGTGGCCCACCGCCGACGCGGCCGTCAGCACGACGCCGGGTTGCCACACCACGCCCGCGGCGGCGCCGTGGCGGCGCGTGCCCAGGCCGACCACCGAACGGGCCACACGTTCAACGGCATCGGCCACACCGGGCACATGCGAAAGCGGCGACGCGCTGTCGCCGCCGGAAGAGGGGGAAGCTAAAGGGGAGTTCATCGCGGCGCCTTTCTGTGCAGCATCGATCGTTCAAGACGTGTCGATGCTGAGCTGTGGCGCGCCGCGGCGCATCCGCTGATCGGGCAGGGGAGGCTGCCCGATTGGGCAGGTGGCAAGCGGTGGGTCACCATTCCAAGGTGGCCCCCGACCGCCGACATTTCAAGATCGGCCAGCGCAGGGCTGGCGTTCGATCAGCGCCTCAGCGCTCCGCGACCGAGAAGACGCGGCCGCCCAGGTGGGTGAGGTAGACCTGCCGTTGGCTGACGGCGATCAGCACACGGTGGGCCGCCAGGAAGTCGGCGCCCAGCACCATTTGGGCCTCGGTGGCCAACAGCTCGGCCCGTTGTTGCGTGTTGGTGTCCTTGAGTGCGGCGCCCCGCATGTCCATGACCCGCAGCTTGGCGTTCTCGATGAATTCGCTGCCGATCTCGACGCGGTCGAAAGTGCCCACCCACATGGGCACGGCATGGGTGCCGATGCCCACGGCCTGTTCGCCGGCGCTGGCCGCGCTGCCGGGTGGCGCGCTCGCTGGCCGTCCGACGCCAGCCTTGGCCGCAGCGGCCTGGTCGATCGAGCTGACCGTGGCTCCGGTGTCGATCAGCGCCCTGAACGGATGGCCGTTGACCAGCACCTGGATCACGGCGCGGCGGTCATTGGGCGCATCGGGCAGCATCGGTACCACCGCGGCATCGGCATCCCAGTAGGCCAGGTGGGCCTTGCCGCAGCCTTCCGGCCGAAAGAAGCGGATCTGCTTTTCGGCCAGCAGCAACTCGGTGTCGTTCTGGAACAGGAAATCGGCGCCCAGCAGGGCTTCGAACGGCATGTCCTTCGCCAGGTCCCAGATCACCGAGAGGTTGACCCGCTCCCAGCGCACCGGGCCGAAGGTCAGCTCCTTGACGCGGGCGTTGTAGTCGGCCGAGTCACCGCTGACGCCGACGTTGACCATGCCGCTGTGCGACAGCGGCAACTCGGCTCGTTCGGCGATCGAGCGGGTCAGCGACGTGCCGGTGGCCCCGCTGTCGACCAGTACCTTGATCGGATGGCCATTGACCGAGCCGTCGATGTACGGTGAGACCCGTTGCGTGTCGACCGCCAGCGTCGCGAATTTGACGAAACGGCAGGGTGCCGCCTCGGCGTGGCTATGCCACCACCATGCCACCAGCATCGCCACCGCCACCAGGCACTGGCGGGCGGTCGCTCTTCTCATTCTCATTTTTCAAATCCCTCTCTCTTGTCCGCCCATTTTCGCAGAGGGGTCGTCGCACTGGTGACATGGTTGGTCACCGGTGCCTGCCACCATCTCGCCCGCCACGGCTTCAAGCAGGAAGGACCAGCCCATGACCACTACGACCCGCTCCTTTGTCGTCGCGCGCGACGACCTGGCGCGCACCCAGACCGTCGAGCAAGTGCTGCCACCGCTCGAGGAAGGTGAAGTGCGGCTGAAGGTCGACCGTTTCGCCTTCACGGCCAACAACGTGACCTACGGCGAAACCGGCGACTCGATCGGCTACTGGAAGTTCTACCCCGCGCCCGAGGGCTGGGGCCACATCCCGGTGTGGGGCTTCGCGGACGTCGTCGAATCGCGCTGCGAGGGCCTCGCGCCCGGCGAGCGCATCTACGGCTTCCTGCCGATGGCCACGCACCTCACGCTGCGTCCTCAGCGCCTGGGTGCGGCGAGTTTCATCGACGCCACCGCTCACCGCCAGGCCTTGCCGGCCGCCTACAACCTGTACCTGCGCACAGCGGGTGACCCGGCCTATCGCCGAGAAGACGAAGACCTGCAGGCGTTGCTGCGGCCGATGTTCATCACCTCGTTCCTGATCGACGACTTCCTGGCTGACGAGGGCTTCTTCGGCGCGACGCGGGTGCTGCTGTCCAGTGCCTCGGCGAAGACGGCCATCGGGCTGGCGTACTTGCTGCATCGGCGCGGCGGCGTCGAGGTGGTGGGCCTGACGTCGGCGGGCAACCGCGGCTTTGTCGCCGATCTCGGCTGCTACGACCGGGTGCTGACCTATGACCAGTTGGYCACTTTGCCGGCCGACCCCGTGACCGTGTACGTCGACTTCGCCGGCAGCGCCGCGCTGCGCCTGCAGATACACGAACACCTGGGCGAGCGGCTGGTCTACAGCAGCGCGGTCGGCCTGTCGCACCGCGACACCGAACGCGCCAAGTCAGCGGTGCCCGGCGTGAAGCCGATCTTCTTCTTCGCACCCGACCGGCTGCGCAAGCGCGCACAGGACTGGGGCCGCGAAGGCATCGAGCCACGCGTGACCGAGCAATGGCGCAGCTTCGTCCGCGACGCGCAGACCTGGCTATCGGTTCAGCGCGGCACGGGCGTCGACGCGGTGCAGACAGCCTATGCCCAGGCGCTGGCCGGGCAGGTGCCGCCGAACGTCGGCCTGGTGCTGGCGCTGGACTGAGTCGCGCTCAGGCCTGCAGGAAGGCAGCCAGCTGGTCGAGACGCTGGCGATCGTGGCCGCTGTTGCCCGCGCTTGACCGGCCACGCAGCGCATCGGTCCACAGCGCCAGGCGCTCGGGGTCGAAGGCGGCGGCGAGCACCAGGCGGCTGAACTGTTCGCCGGGCGGCAGGTCCTGGCGCCGCGGCAGCTGCCGCAACTGGGTGTCGCTCAGCGCGAGCGCGCCCAGGTCAGCGGCGCGCCGCACTGCATTCAGCCGTGGCAATGCGGTGCCGGCGAACCAGGTGCAGAAGGTGTCGGTCCAGCGGTCTGCGTCTTGCAGCGAATGCACCTCGGCCACGTCTGGCGGGCGTTCGGGGCCCAGGGTCAACTCGCTGGGCTTCAAGGTGACGTCCGGCGGCGGTTCGGTCGACACGCGCTGAGGCGTGGGTGCCGCAGCGTCGCCCAGCGCGTCCTGCCAGACATGCGACACATCGGGGCACTGGAAGGCCACCGATGCCCGCAGCAACACCGCGGCGCCCTGCGGCTCGGCATCGAAGCAGACCTTCTGATCGACCGTCTCGCCGCGGCGCACGACCGTTTGGCCGGACCCCGGCACGAAGCCTTGCGCGACGAAGCGCTCGGCGAAGCGGGCGCGCACATGCGCCAGCACGGCATCGCTCGTCAGCGCAGGGGCCTCGGGCGGCATCGGTGCCGGCTTGACGCTGCCRTCGGCGCGCACAAGACTGCCGTCGGCCCGGTACAGCCGGTTGTTCTGTGGGTCGAGCATGTGCAGCCCTGCCAAGGCCGCTGACCGGACGATGTGGCCATGCAGCGCACGATCGACGGGCCGCGCCAACGTGACGACCAGCACCGCATCTTCTGCGACATCGACCTCCAGCCCGGCCGCGCCGGCCTGCTCGACGGCGTCGGCGAAGGCGCGAAAGCGCGCGAGCTGGCTAGCGGTGGCTTCACGCCGCCTGGCGGTGAGCGCTTGTGCCTCCGAGACGGTCCGGATGGCGGGGGCATAGAACAACTGCAGAATGAAGCGCATGGGGCTGGGCCAGCCGCGGACCGCCATCGCTGGCGTTCATCGGTGGACCTCGGGACAGACGGTCTGGCGATGGAGCGCGATTCTCAGCCACGCGCCCGTCGCTCGCGTAGCCAAGCGCGGCTTTCACCCCATCCTGGTTGCTTCCCGACACACATTTCCACCTGGGCCCCTAAGTTGAAGATCCAAGCGCTGGCCCTGGCCGAGTTCGATACCTTTGCCCGTTACCTGAACGCACACCTGCAGGACAACGGCGACCCGGCCACCGGCTACTTCCAGCCGCTGTCGCGCGAGCTGTCGGTGTTCACTGGCGAGCGTGCCGAGCGCTTTCGCCGGGCGTTGGTGCTGCCACTAGGCCAGCCGGGTTGGCGCCGCGCCTGGGTGGCGTGGGACGACGCCGGCGGCATTGCGGGCCACATCGACCTGCGCGCGCATGCCGAGGCTTTCACGTCGCACCGCTGCCTGCTCGGGATCGGCGTGGCCAGCAGCCACCGGCGCCAGGGCCTGGCGCGCCGGCTGGTCGCCACCGCTTGCGAATGGGCGCGTGCCGAAGTGGGCATCGAGCACATCGATCTGCAGGTGCTCAGCAGCAACGCCTCGGCGGTGGCGCTTTACCAGTCGCTCGGCTTTCAGCGCGTCGGCGAAATCCCGGACATGTTCCGCATCGACGGCCAGCGCCTGGCCTACACGTCGATGGCGCTCGACCTGATGACCACTGGCGCCTGATGCCGCCGAACCGCGCTCAAGCGGTCACGACGTGGTCGTCGACCAGCGCAGCACCACGTCGCGCAGCACGTCCAGCGGCACCGAGCCGGTCTTCAGCACCAGGTCGTGGTAGGTGCGGGCATCGAACCGGGGCCCCATCGCCTGCTGCGCCTGTGCGCGCAAGTCCAGCAGGTGCAGCATGCCGATCATGTAGGCGCAGGCCTGGCCGGGGTTGGCCACATAACGCTCCACTTCCTGCGCGCTGATGCCGTAGGCAATGGCCTGCTCGCGGGTCCACCGCATCGCATGCAGCCCTGTGTCGACCACCAGGCGGCGGGCGCGGAACAGCTGGCTGTCGAGCGCGCCCAGCAGCTGCTGCGGGTCGCCTTCGTACCAGCCATGGTCGATGGCCAGGCGCTCGGCATACAGCGCCCAGCCTTCGCTGTAGGCACTGCCACCGCTGAAGACCTGGCGTTGGCGCCAGTGCGGCAGGTCGGTGCGCTCTTGCTGGATGGTCAGCTGGAAATGATGGCCCGGCACCGCCTCGTGCACGGCCAGGCTGCGCATGCCCGGCACATTGAAGATCGGGCCGGGCAATGGCGCCCAGAAAACACCGGGCCGGCTGCCGTCCGGCGCCGGGATGCTGTAGTGGGCGGCCGCGGTCTTCTCGGTCAGCGCCGGCTCGCGGCGCACTTCGACCGGCGCTTTCGGCTGCAGGTTGAACAGCGCCTGACTGCGCCGCTGGTTGTCGGCCACCATGGTCTTGAAACGCTCGATCAGCGCCGGGCGCGGGTCGGGCTCGGCCGGGGGCTGCAGTTCGGCCCGCAGTGCCGTCATCCGCTCTTCGATGCTGCCGGCCGAGCGGCCCAGCGTGCGCAGCACCCGGTCCATCTCGCCTTCGATACGCGCCACCTCGCGCAGGCCGATGGCGTGGATCTCTTCGGCGTTCAGCCGGGTTGTCGTCGAGCTGGCCAGGTCTTGCGCATAGGCCGCAGCGCCGTTTGGCAGCCGCCAAAGGCCGGCATCGGCATTGGTGCGTGGGTGCATTTCGTTCATCAGCGCCAGCAGGCGTTGCCACGCCGGGCGGATGCGGATTTCGACCAGCTGCGTGGCGGTGGCAACGGCAGCGGCGCGGTCGGCTGCAGGCAAGCCTTCGATCAGCGCGCTGCGTTGCTCCAGCGCCTCGACGAACAGGTTCTTCTCGGATGGTGGTGCCAGAAAGTCCTGCACCTGCGTGCGGGCCCGTTCGAGGATGAAGCGTGGCGGCAGCAGGCCCTTGGCGGCAGCGGCACGTGTGCGGGCGATGGCCTCGTCGATGCGCCCGTCGATCTGCGTCAGGCGGTCGATGTAGACGCCGACGTCGGCCGGCTTGCGCAGCGGCTGCGCCTCGTTGAACAACGACACCAGCCGGATCTGCAGCCCGCCGAACTGGTTGAAGAGGAAGCGGTGGTCTTCGAAGGGCTCGTCCGCCAGCGTGAGCTCAAGGTTCCAGCGCATCGTGATGGCGCCGGTGCGCTGGTCGGGCGTCAAGGCCGCCAAGTCGAACCCTGCCAACTGGGCCAAGCCCTTGCGCGCGGTCTCGCGAACGTGCGCGCGGTGCTCGTGCGTTTGCGGGGTCAGCTGGCGGTCCAGCGCGGCCTGTTCGGCGCCGCTGAAGTACTGCGTGAAGGTCGCGCGTTCGGGCGACAGGCGCACCCAGTCGGCGGCAAAGGCGGCGGCCCAGGTGTCGAAGTCTTGTGGAGAACGCGTGGGCGTCGACGTGGCGCAGCCGGCGCCGAAGCCGGCCCACGCGGCACCTGCGGCGAGGGCCAGCGCATGGCGGCGGTTGATCTGAAACGAATCGTCAGGCGGCAGGTGGTTCGGCATGGTGCGGCGCAGTCTATTTCAGCCTCACCTGCAACGCCCGAGTAGGCCCATGGCGGCAACGCATGGGGCGCCACCGGCTGCGGCCAGCTCACCGGCTAGCATGGCACGCGTATGCCCAGCTTCAGCATCCGATCCGAGTTACCCATCCGCCCCGAAGACTTCTGGGCCGGCATGTCGATGGACGCGGTCAACGCCGAGTTGATGCCCTTGGTGCGCATGACCACCCCGGCGAGCTGGCGCGATTGTCCGCTGCCGCAATGGACGACCGGGCAGGTGCTGTTTCGCAGCGTGATCCTGCTGTTCGGCGTATTGCCGGTGGACGTTCATGCGCTGCAGCTCGAATCGATAGACCCGCAGCGCGGGTTTCATGAGCGTTCGAGTTCATGGGCCAATCGCCTGTGGGAGCACAAGCGAACGACCGAGGCCACTGYGGGCGGCTGCATCGTCACCGACCAGGTCACCGTCGAGGGGCGGGCGCCGTGGACGACGCGGCTGATGATGCCGATCTACCGCTTCGTGTTCCGTCATCGCCACCGCCGGCTGCAGGCGCTCTACGCCGGCGCCGGGCGCTGATCGAGCCGGCTATCGTCGAACCGCGCTCAGCCGTTGGCCAGCGTGTCGTCGATCTTGTCCTTGACCTTGTGCAGGCTGCGCATCAGCGAGGTCTGGTCCATCATCGCTTGCGGGGCGATCTTCGAGACCACCTGCTCCAGTTGGTCAGGCGCGTTCATCAGCGTGTCAGCCAGGGTGGACAGCACGCAGACATAGCGGTGCGACACGGGAGGCAGCCGATGCGTCAGGTTGACAGTCACGTGGTGGCGCACGCAGTTCACCGTGGCAGCCGGCAGGCCCCAGCTTTCGCACAGCCGCGCGCCGACTTCGGGGTGGCCGACGCCAAAGGCGTTCTGTTCCATCTCGACCAGCGCGCCGTCGTTGGGAGCCGCTTTCAGCAGCGGCAGGTATTGCTCGGGCGAGTGGGCGTACAGCACCGCCTTGCCGCATTCTTCGAACAGGCCGGCGGTGTGGGCGCTCCAGGCTTCCATCGACAGCGCCTGCGCGATCCGCCCCATCAGCATGCCGCGCATGCGGGCGCGTTCCCACACCGCGTGCAACTCGGGCACCTGCGGAAACGCGGTCCGCAGTCCGCTCTCATAGGCGATCGCTGAAATCTCGCGCACGCCCAGGTAGGTGACCGCCTGCTGCACGCTCTGCACCCGACCCTTCAGCCCGTACAGCGGCGAGCTGACGGTGTTCATCACCGCGGCAGCAAGCGACAGATCGGTTTCGATCAGCTGGCTGACGTCGCTGAGGTTGAGGTCGGGCTTGCGCAGCAACTCGCTCAGTTGCAGCAGCGTCTGCGGATGGGCCGGCAGGTTGAGTTCGATGTTCACAGGCAACTCCGGTCGCTCTTTGGGGGAACGGTTGGCAAAGATAAACCCATATTGGGCGCCCGTCGGCCAGCGTGATAGGGCGAAGTG
>NZ_JBFUGE010000056.1:0-20662 GCF_056403075.1 Ideonella sp. P3_A4
CCCCGCGGGAGTCTACCCAGCGCCGATCGGCGCACCGACGGGAAGCACCCGTCGCACCAAGGTTGAACTTGCTGGCCGACAATGACGGTCCGACCTGCAGCCGGCCAAGGCGACCGCATGCCCCAAGACCACCCCTCCGACAAGCCGCGCACACCGGCCCTGATCCTGCACGAGGCCGACCTGGCCCAGCTGCCAGCGTCCGAGCGCATCCGCTACCGGCTGATCGGCGCCGACAGGCGTTACCACGCGAACGACAACATCTCGGCCTTCGTGCGCGAAGGCGAGCTCGACGAGCTCAAGGCCGAGGTGCAGGAAAAGATGAGCGAGGTGCTGAAGGCGCTGGTGATCGACACCGACAGCGACCACAACACCCAGAACACCGCGCGCCGGGTGGCCAAGATGTTCATCGAAGAGGTCTTCCGCGGCCGCTATCAGCCGATGCCGTCGGTGACCGAGTTCCCGAACATCTCGCGCCTGAACGAGCTGATGATCGTCGGCCCGATCACCGTGCGCAGCGCCTGCTCGCACCACATGTGCCCGATCCTCGGCCGGGTCTGGATCGGCGTGCTGCCCAACGAGCACTCGAACCTGATCGGCCTCTCCAAGTACGCCCGCATCGCCGACTGGATCATGACGCGGCCGCAGATCCAGGAAGAGGCGGTCATCATGCTGGCCGACGAATTGCAAGACCGCGTCAAGCCCGATGGCTTGGCCATCGTGATGGAGGCCGACCACTTCTGCATGCAGTGGCGCGGCGTCAAAGACAACGACTCGGCGATGACCAACAGCGTGATGCGTGGTGCGTTCCTGAAAGACGCGAACCTGCGGCGCGAGTTCCTGTCGCTGCTGTCGAAGAAGGAGTAGCCCTTGTTAGTCCGCCTGATGTACGCCAGCCGCGCTGCCAAGCCGCTGGACCCGGAAGAGCTGGCGCAGATCCTGCGCCAGGCTCGCACGACCAACCCCAAGCTGGGGGTTACCGGCGTGCTGTGCAGCTCGGGCGAGCTGTTCATCCAGGTGCTCGAAGGCGGCCGCGCGGCCGTGAACCGGCTCTACAACCGCATCATTGCCGACACCCGCCACACCGAGGTGACGCTGCTGTCGTACGAGGAAATCGATGAGCGTCGCTTCGCCGGCTGGGCGATGGGTCAGGTCAACATGGCGCGGCTGAACCCGGCGTTGATGCTGAAGTATTCGGAAACCGCGACGCTGGACCCGTACGCGGTCTCAGGCAAGGCRGCGGTGGCGATGTTCGACGAGCTGGTGGCGACGGCGGCGGTGGTCTGCCAGGGCTGAAATCCGCTTTCGGATTCGGAAAGAAGAAAGGCGCCCGAGGGCGCCTTTTGTTTTGCGTTCGTGCGGCCACCGCGAGGGCGGCCGTCGTTCGCATCACAGGAACTTGTACTGAAGGAAGACCTTCAACATGCGTCCCTGCGGGTCGGTTCGATCGGGGGGCAGGACACCGCCCAGGCCGAACGCGCGCACGTCCACCGGCGGACGCTGATTGAACACGTTGCGGATGTTGAAGCCCACCACCATGTTCTTCACGCCGGAGTAGGCCAGCGAGTAGTCCCAGCGCTCGTATTCGCGGACACGGCAGTCTCCAGGCAAGAACTCGTTGTCCGCACAAGCGGCCGGCGACCAGACGTCGTCGTTGTAGTCCAGTTGCAGCCTGGTGCTGCTGTTCCAGACCAAACGCAGCGACTGGTCGAAGGGCCCGGTGCGCAATCCACCCGTGACGCCCAGGACCCAGCGCGGGAAACCATAGCGACCGGCCAGGTTGTCGCCGTAGCCATTGAGGGCTTCGCTCCACTGCTGGTAGTTGGTCGTGTAGGTCGCGTCGACGTCCAGCGACAGCGGCCCGGCCGGGGTCGCGAATTCACCCTTCACCGAGAGGTCCACGCCCGAGGTGCGGGTCTGGAACAAGTTCTCGAACCTGCTCGTCACCGAGCTCAGCGAGCCCTTGGTGACGCCGTACTTGTCGAACTCGCCCAGGGCCTGGCTGAAAGTGGGATCGTGCGCAAAGTCGGTCGATCGGGTCAGGGTGTTGGCGGGCAGCGAGTCCTCCACTGCCAGCAGGTCCTGCGTACCGCGCTGGCTGATTTCGTTGCGGCGATGGATATTCCAGTAGTCCATCGTCACGCTCCAGTGCCTCAAAGGCTGGAACGCCACGYCCAAGGTCCATGATCGCGAAGTTTCCGGCTTTAGTTCCGGGTTGTTGCTCGTGATGGTGAATGCGCTGCGATCACATTCGTTGCCGACCACGCTATCCGCGCGGATCAGCAGCAGCGCCTTGTTGGGGTCGGTGTCAGGAAGACCGGCAGCCTGTTCGATCAAGTCTTCCCGCAGCTGGTTCGCCTGTGGGCAGCGTTGCGGGTCGCTGATGTTGGGTTCGAACGAGTACTTGGTCGACTTGGCGCTTTCGGTCAGGTTCGGGGCGCGGAATCCGCCTTCGAAAGTGCCGCGCAACAGGAACTCGGGAACGGGCTGGAAGCGCAGGCCGAGCTTGGGCGAAAAGTGGGCGTCGAAGCCCGGGAAGCGGTCCACCCGACCGGCCACTTGTGCCTCGAGCGACTTCAGGATGGGCAGGCTCACTTCGGCGAATACCGCGCCGTAGTTGCGCGACGCATCCGATGCGCTGACGCCATAACCCACGATGTCGCCCGACATCAAGTTTTCCAAGGGAGCGATTTCCGCACGTTCGTGGCGCAAGTCGAAGCCAGCTGCCAGACCCACGGTGCCCGCATCCCATTTGGCCAGATCCGTCGTGACCTTGCCGTCGAGGAAGGTCTGCGTGATCTTGCCGTTGTAGCCGTACACCGGGAACAGCCGGTCGATGACCTGCTTGCTGTTTTGCCCAGCGATGCGGTAACCGTTTGGCTTGTTGAAGAAGTCCGCGGGCGCTTCATCACCGGAGTAGTCGCCGATCATTTCGACGAAGCCGCTGTCGCTGAAGGCGCCACGCTGCCTGTCTTTCGTGCTGCCGCCCATCATGCCGGCCGCGATTTCCCAGTCGTACTGGTCCCAGGCACCCTGGAGACCGCCGAGCACGCGATATTGGCTGGTCGTCGTGTGCTCGTACGCCGGCCCGTCGGCGAATCGATAGCGGAAATCGACTTCTTCGTCGGAGGGATTGAGCGGGTGGTGGGCCGGCAGGCCGTGGTAGTAGAAGGTCTTGATTTCCTGGGTGTCCGGGTCCCCCCACTGAATCGGCACTCCCACGAACGGGCCATAGGCCTGGTAGGCACCGTTGTAGGCGGCCGCGATGCGCGAATAGAGGACTTCGCCAAAGGCGGTCATCTCACCCAGGCGCAGCTTGCCGGACACGAGCAGGTTGGTTCGCTCCGTGGGCGGCGTCACTTCCAGCCGAGACAGCCGGTCATACAGGCAGAATCCCGCCGCGTCGACTTCCTTGCACCCATCGAGCGCGACGCCATTGACCCAGCCTGGATAGCCATAGGTCGACGGAGCGCCATAGCGCGCCGAATAGTTGTTGTAGTAAGGATTGGCGTCGTCGAAGACATCGCGCCAGAAGCTTCCATCGCGCTTATAGAACTCGACGTTGGCTAGCAGGTTGTACCCGTCGGCAGCGAGGTCGCCGAAGCCACCGGTCAGCGAAGCACCCTTGCTCGCATACTGGCCGTTCTTCAGCGATTGCTGTGCGTTGACGTTGGCTTGCAGGCCGTTGAAGTTCGAGCGCGTGATGATATTGATCACGCCCGCCACGGCATCCGAGCCGTACAGGGCGGAGCCCCACTCTTGAGGATTTCGATGCGCTCGATGGCATCCAGCGGCAGCGTATCGATGTTGCTGAACACTTCGCTGTAGTCGGCCAGCGGATATGCAGCGATACGACGCGAGTTCAGCAACACCAGCGTGCTTTGCTTGCCAAGGTTGCGCAGCGATGCCGAGGATGCCCCGGCGAGAAAGTATTGCTGCCGCCGATGTCCGTCAGGCTTCCGGCGCTGCTGTTGCTGGAAAGCGTCTCCAACATCTCGCGCACGGTGGTAGCACCGGTGCGCTGGATGTCTTCGCGCTTGAGCACCTGTACCGGCGAGGCCCCTTCAGCGTCGATGCGCTTAATGCGGCTGCCGGTAACTTCGATCTTCTGCGGGTTGGTGTCTTCCTGGCTCCAGGCGCCCGTCGCAAGGCTGGCGCAGGCGAGCGCCAAGACGGTGCGCCGGATCGCGGGGCGGGAAGCCTTGTGGCGATGTGGCATGAGGGAGTTCACGAAGGGTTGAAGAACTCTTCACGCTAAGCAACATTCGCCGCGCCGAAACATCGGGTTCACACCTGGATCCCAAAACGGCTGATATTTGTTGACCCAAATGCCGTTTCAGCAGCGAATCTGCGGCCCAAGCGTGGCGTTTTGCCTACAGCCGGGAAGCGGGCCTCATGCCGAACAGCCGCGCGACCGCCCGCGTCGGGATTTCTTCCAGCGCCGCGTTGTAGGCCTCGGCCGCATCGCTGAACAGCTGGCGCGCATAAACCAGCCGAGGCGCCAACTCCACCAGCTGGCGCTGTAGCGGCAGCACCGGCTCGCTGCCGGCGAGCTCGGGGTGTTGTTCCAGCAACGCCTGCAGCCGCGCCAGCGGCGAGGCCAGCTCGGCTTCGGCCAGCACCCAAGCGACCAACGCCGGTGAGTGAGAGGGGCGGGCGCGCACGGTCACGGCCGCGCTGCGCTGGCGCTGCTCGGCCTGGCTCAGCGCCGTGAGCGTCATGCCTTCATCGACCAGGTGCTCGCGCACTGCGTCGGTCAGCGCCTCCAGCAGGAAGCTGCGGCGAGCGAGCAGCTCATCGATCTGGGCCCACGCCAGGCCGATGGCGCCGCGCAACCGAACGAGGCGGTTGTAGGCCCCAACCATCCAGAACAGCAGCACGGCCGCGCCACCCACTTTCAGCAGCAACGGTCCCCAGCTGGCCCAGTCGAAACCGGACTCCATCAGTGTTCTGCTCGCCAAGCCGCGTGGCCGGCCGCCCGCAGCGCGCAGGCCGGGCATTCGCCGCAGCCATAGCCCCAGGCGTGGCGTTGGCCACGGTCACCCAGGTAGCAGGTGTGGGTGTGCTCGACGACCAGCTCGTTCAGCGCCGCGCCGCCCAGTTGGTCGGCCAGTGCCCAAGTCTCAGCCTTGGTCAGGAACATCAGTGGCGTCTCGATCGTCAGCGGCGTGGCCAGGCCCAGCGACAGCGCGACTTGCATCGCCTTGAGCGTGTTGTCGCGGCAATCGGGGTAGCCGGAGTAGTCGGTTTCGCACATGCCGCCGACCAGCACGCTCAAGCCTCGCCGGTAGGCCAGCGCGGCGGCGAAGGTCAGGAACAGCAGGTTGCGGCCTGGCACGAAGGTGTTGGGCAGGCCATTGGCCTGCATCTCGATCGCCCGCTCGCTGGTCAGCGCGCTGTCGCCGATCTGGCCCAGCAGCGTCAGGTCGAGCAGGTGGTCATCACCCAGCCGCGGCGCCCACTGCGGGAACTGCGCCAGCAGCTCGCGCCTCACCGTCTGGCGGCAGTCCAGCTCGATGCGGTGGCGCTGGCCGTAGTCGAAGCCCAGGGTTTCGACGCGCTCGAAGCGGCTCAAGGCCCAGGCCAGGCAGACGGTGGAGTCCTGCCCCCCAGAGAACAAGACCAATGCGTGGCGGCCGGTCAACTCAAGTCCCGCCACCGATGGACCACTCGGTGTCGGCCCACAGCGGCGCCTGCACCGCCAGCACCACCTTCACGTCGACCGGCTCGGCCGGGTGTTCCTCGACCCGCGGCGCGTTCGGCTGCAATGCGCGTTGGTACCAGGCCACGTCGTGCCAGCGGCTCAGCTTGTGGCCGGCGTCGCGGTAGACCCCGACCGGCTCGTAACCCATCGACTTGTGCAGCCCGACGCTGCTCTCGTTCGGCAGCGTGATGCCGGCGTAGGCACTACGGAAGCCTTGCTGAGCCAACAGATTCAGCAAGGCAACGTACAAGCGACGGCCGATGCCGCGGCGCCAATGGTCCTCGTGCACATAGACCGTGGTCGTGACCGACCAGCGGTAGCAAACCCGCTGCGCGAACGCGGCGGCATAGGCGTAACCGACCACCGCCCCGTCGGCCTCGTAGACCAGCCAGGGCCAGCGCGGCAGCGTGTGGACGATGCGCTCGGCGATCTCTGCCGGCCCAGGCGGCACCGACTCGAAAGTGATGGGCGTGCCCTGCACGCAGGGCGCATAGATTGCCGCGATCGCGGTCGCGTCGGCCTCGGTTGCCAGTCGGATCATTGCCTCACCTCCCCTTGGCCCAACACCACCCATTTCATCGAGGTCAGCCCTTCCAGCCCGACCGGGCCGCGGGCGTGGAACTTGTCGGTCGAGATGCCGATCTCGGCGCCCAGCCCGTATTCGAAACCGTCGGCGAAGCGGGTGCTGGCGTTGACCATCACGCTGGCCGAGTCGACCTCGCGCAGGAAGCGCATGGCATTCGGGTGGTTCGTCGTCAGGATCGCATCAGTGTGGTGCGAGCCGTGGCGGTTGATGTGGGCGATGGCCTCGTCCAGCGATGCCACCTGCTTGACGCTGATGACAGGCGCCAGGTACTCCTCGTCCCAGTCGGCTTCGGTTGCGTCGACGAGCTTGGCGCCGGGCACTGCAGCAAGCAGCGCCTTGCTGGCCGGGCAGCAGCGCATCTCGACACCCTTGGCGGCGAAGACCGCACCGATGCGTGGCAGGAAGGCCGCCGCAGCGCGCTCATGCACCAGCAGCGATTCGGTCGCGTTGCAGGGGCTGTACTTCTGCGTCTTCGCGTTGTCGGTCACCGTCACCGCGAGGTCCAGGTCGACTTCGGCGTCGACATAGGTGTGGCAGTTGCCGTCCAGGTGCTTGATGACCGGCACCTTGGCCTCGGCGGCGATGCGCTCGATCAGGCCCTTGCCGCCGCGCGGAATGATCACGTCGACCGACTCGGGCATCGTGATCAGGCGCCCGACGGCCGCACGGTCGGTGGTCTCGACCAGTTGCACCGCTTCAGGCGGCAGGCCGGCGGCGGCCAGCGCCTGCTGCACCAGCTTCCACAGCGCCAGGTTCGAATGGATGGCCTCGGAGCCGCCGCGCAGGATGCAGGCGTTGCCGCTCTTGATCGCCAGCGAGGCGGCCTCGATCGTCACGTTCGGCCGGCTCTCGTAGATCATCCCGAACACGCCCAGCGGCACCCGCATCTGGCCGACGCTGATGCCGGTCGGCCTGCGCTTGACGCCGGTGATCTCGCCGATCGGGTCGGACATCGCGGCCAGTTGCTCACAGCCTTCGGCGACGGTCGCGAGCACCTTGTTGGTCAGGCGCAGCCGGTCGACCATCGGTGCGGCCAGGCCGGCAGCTTCAGCGGCGGCAATGTCGCGCGCATTCGCGTCGGCCAACGCCGGGCCGCTGTCACGCAGCAACCGCGCCAATTCGGTCAGCGCGGCGTTCTTCTCACGCGTGTCGGCGCGCGCCATGCGCGTGCTGGAAGCGCGCGCCGCAGCGCCCAGGTGGGCCATGTAGGCCGGAATGTCGTGCGCGGTCATGATCCGATTTTCTCTGAATCGCGAATGGCCCCTGTGGCCACCCGCGCGTCAGAGCAAATAGGCGGCAACCTTGCGCACCCGCGCTTCGGCCAGACCGAAGGCGCCCGAGCGTTGCTCGGCACGCGCCGCGGCCAGCTCGCCCCCCACCAGCAGCTGAGCGGTCAGCCCGGCCTGCTCGGGCCGGGCTGCTTCGGTCGACTGGCGCAGCATGGCCTTCAGCGCCTCGAAGCGCTCGGCCTCGCCGGCCTCGGCCTGCATCAGGGCCAGGCTGGTCAACGCCCGGGCCCGGTCGGCACCGTGCAGCGCATCGGCCGCGGTGGCCAGCTGGGCGGTGACCTGGAACAACTCGGGCTGGGCGATGTCCCCGGCGCGCGAGGCCAGCGCACGCAGCTCTTCGGCCTGGCGCGCCGGTGAGCCGTTCTGGGCCCAGGTTTTCAGCGCATCGGCCAGCAGCTTTTCGGCGCGGGACGGCTGGCCCATCAGGTCTTGTGCCCGGGCCCGCAGCGCCTGCAGCTGCAGCACGGCATGGCCGCTGCGCGCCTGGCCTGCCAGGGTGTCCAGCTGCCCGGCCAGTGATTGCGCCTGCTGCCAGCGGCCCAGGCGACCATGACGGGCCAGCTGCGACAGCAGCAGATCGCCGGTGTCGACCAACCAATCGTCGATCGCGGCCTGACGTTGCCCGCCATCACTGACGCTCTTCAGCGCTTCGCCAGCGTCGGCCAGGCAGGCCAGCGCCAGCGCGTCCGGGATGTTGTCGTGCTTGGCCAGCACCGTCGCGACGCTGCCCATCAACGCCGCCCGCGCCACCGGCGACTCGATGCCGTGCACCAGGCTGCGCAGCGACGCGATGTTGCGGTCAATGGCCGGGCCGTTGGCTTCGCGCAGGCTCCAGGCCAGCAACAGCACCTCGGCCCGTTGGGTGCTGCCGCTGACGGCCGGGTCACCGCTGAGCAGGGCGTCCGAGCGCAGGCGGCCCAGCACTTCGCGGGCCCGCCCGGACTGACCGAACTCGGCCAGCTGAACCGCCATGTCGGCGGTCAGCGTGGCACGCAGCGCAGCCGGCAGCAGCGCCGCACCGTTGTTCGCAGCCCCGGTGGCCGACGGGCCGGCCGAGGTCGGCGACGCCGCCGCCTGCGCCAGCTTGGCCGGCAGTTGGTCACCCGGCAGCAGCAAACCGGCCCCGACCTTGGCGCCCTGCATCTGGGCCACCGCCTGCTCCAGCGTGACGCCGCGGCCCTGCGCCCGCTCGGCCTTGGCCAGCTGGGTCAGCGAATCCGCGGCACCGCTGCCACTTTCATCGGCCGTCCCCAGCAAGGCCGCCGAGGCGCTGGATGCGGAAACTTCGGCCAGCGCCGGCGGCGCGCCCACGGCCACCAGAACCTTGTCGATCGACTGGGTGGTGTTGACCTGGGTCTCGGCCGACGCCAGCCAGGGCAGCGACAGCCGGCCCAGCACAAACGCCGCTGCGCCCACGGCCACCAGCGCGACGCCCCACAGCAGCGGCGCCAAGCGGCGCGGCGCGGCACGTGCAGGCGCCGGCGTGCGCCCCATCGGCGGCGGCAAGGTCGACGGCGGTTGCGTCGCAGGTCGGGTGGTCGGCGGGGAAAAAAGCGTGTCGTCGTCTTCGCCCGGCCCCGCTTCCAGGTTGAACTCGAAGTCTTCCGGGTCTTCGACGCGCTGGCGCTCCGGCGGCGGCGGCGACGCCCTGCGCTCGGCCATCGGCGGCGTCGGTGCAGGGGCGGCGGCCGGTGCCGGCGGGCTGGGCGGGGGAGCCACAGGTGCCGCGGCGGCGAAATGCATGACCGGCGGTGGCATGACCGGCGGCGGAGCAATGGGCGATGGGGCGGGCGCGCCGACCGCCAGCGCCGTCATGTCGGCCGACTCGTACGACGCGTCAGGAATCACCGGCGCGCTCGACGCAGCCCTGGGCGCGGTCGACACGCGTTTGACCTCGACCTTCAGCCCGGCCAGGCTCAGCTGGTGTTCAGTCTTGCGGGCCCGCTGTTCGTCGATGCCCTTGCGCACCTGCACCACCGGCACCTGGTGCAAGGCGGCGCAGATGCTGGCCCCCTGTGCCGGCGTCAACCCCGCCTGCTCGACGCGCTGCTGCGCCTCCTCGGGGCTCATGCCGCGGGGCAGGCGGATGAACACATCGAAGCGAGGTTCTGCAGCGAGCGGATATGGCGGGTTGAGTCGACTGTCCATGAACGGTTCTGTACAGCAGGCCAGATCCTGGGCGGATCCCTCGAACCCGCCCGCGCCCGCCTACTTCCTCGGCGCCAACGATGGCGTCATTCTTTCACGCCGGCGCCCGGCGCGGTATGCCCCGTCCTGCGGGACAACCCGTCAACCGATGTTACTGGAGCCTCTAGGTCCAGGCATCGCCTGTCCCATCCCCCGAGGGGATCAAGAAACTAGGGGCGGCCCGTCGTTTCATGAGAAAGCGGTCAGTAACCACAGCCAGACCGGCGCGGTGGCGACAAAAGCCAGTGTCGAGATCACGTTGACGGCCGTCGTTTCGGCTTCCTGCGCCCGGTAGCGCTGGGCGAACATCAGCGCGTTGGTACCCGAGGGCAGCGCGGCCAGCATCACCACCACCTGCAGCGGCAGGCCCCGCAGCCCGAACACGCCCCAGGCCACCACCCAGACCAGCGCCGGCTGCACGACCAGCTTCAGCAGCGTCAGGCCCAGCGCCCCGCCCAGTGAGCGCGGGAAGCCGAGGTAGGCGAGCGACATGCCGATCAGCGTCAAGCACAGTGGCACCACCGCGCTGCCCAGCAGTTGCAGCACCTCGTCGACCGGCCCCGGCAGCGGCACACCGGTGGCCTGCCAGGCTGCGCCCGCCAACACGGGCAGCACGACCGGATGGACCACCGTGTTGCGCAGCGTGGTCAACAGCACCGAGCCCAGGCCGCCGACGCGTGTGGAGCCACGCGACTGTTCACGCGCCAAGTCGAGTTCGACCAGCGTCGTGGCCACCAAGAGCAGCACCAGCGCATGCACGCTGACCAGCGCCAGATGCAGTCCCAGGCCGGTTTCGCCAAAGACACCGGCAGCGATCGGGATGCCGATCTGCAGCGAGTTGCCAAAGGCCACGGTGATCGCGCGCACCGCGGGCGCTGCGGCCGGCAACCCACGTTCGGCCCGGCGCCAGCGCTGGGCCGCGTAGTGCACCAACATCAGCGCCACCACCGGCACGAAGAAGGCCGCGATCATCGGCCAGGGCAGCGCGGCCGGATCCAGTCGGGCCGTGGTGCGGAAGAACAGCGCCGGCGCGAACATGAAGAACGCGGCGTTGGACAGCACCCGCGCCGGCTCGGCCTCGGCAGAGCCCAGCCAGCGCAGGCGGCCGACGAGGTAGCCGAAGCCGACGATCAGCATGATCGCCAGCAGCTTGTAGCCGATCGCCGACGACATGCTCAGGTGCCCCGGCCGCGGCGACCTGTGGTCGTTCGGCTCAGGCCGCGTGTCGGTTGCGTGGCAAGGGCGATAGGCATGGGCAGCCCGGATGATGCCGGCAATCGGGCCGCGCCCTGTTCGTAGTGCCCGCAGCCGGCCTGCTGCGACGGCTTGCGGTATGGTCGTCCCCATGAAAATCGGCGTGATGGGCACCGGGGCAGTGGGCGGCTACTACGGGGCGATGCTGGCGCGCGCCGGCGTGCCGGTGGTCTTCATCGGTCGGCCGGCGCAGGTGGCCAAGTTGCAGGACGAGGGCCTGCGGGTGCAGGCGCAGGGCTTCGACGAGCGCTTCCCGGTCCAGGCCAGCGCCGACGCCGCCGCGCTGGCCAACTGCGCGCTGGTGCTGTGTTGCGTCAAGTCCGGCGACACCGAGAGCGCCGGCACCCAGATGGCGCCGCATCTGCCGCCGGATACGGTGGTGCTGAGCTTGCAGAACGGCGTCGACAACGCGGCCCGGCTGGCGGCGCGGCTCGGCCCGTCGAACCAGGTCGCGGCGGCTGTCGTCTACGTCGCGGCCGAGATGATCGCGCCGGACCATGTGCGCCACCACGGCCGCGGCGAGCTGGTGCTGGCGCGCTGGGCGGCGCACGGCGACCAACCGTCACCGGAGGCGGTGCAGGCCCTGTTCGCGCAGGCCGGCGTGCCCGTTGAATTGGCGCCGGATGTGGACGCCGCGCTGTGGAGCAAGCTGGTGCTGAACTGCGCCTACAACGCGCTGTCGGCGATCAGCCGCCTGCCTTACGGCCAGCTGGTGCAGGGTGACGGTGTGCAGCCACTGATGCGCGACATCGTCGCCGAGTGCGTCGCCGTGGCCGAGGCCAGCGGTGTGGCCCTGGCCGACCCGTGGCCGGCGGTGCAGCGCATTGCTGCGACGATGCCCGGCCAGTTCTCGTCGACCGCGCAAGACCTGATGCGTGGCAAGCCGAGCGAAATCGACCACCTGAACGGTTTCGTCGTCCGGCGTGGCCAGGCGCTGGGCGTGCCGACGCCGGTCAACCGGGCGCTGCACGTTTTGGTGAAGTTGCTGGAGTCGGCACCGGGCAATTTGTGCAGCGACTAGTGCCGCCTCGTTGTCAATGCGCAACTACCCGAAAAACTGACACACCCGACCGCTAGGATCGCGCCCAGCGCGCTCACCGTTGTGGCGAGCGCGCTTTTTCATGCACCCACGCGGCCACTCAGGCCGCAGCGATCCTGAGAGGGAGAAACCATGCAAATCAAGACTGTTCTGACCGCAGCCACGCTGGCGCTGGCCGCCACCGCCCCCGCTTTCGCCGCTGAAGGCTTCCGACCGGTGGTCGGCGTCGAACTGACCGGTGGCGGCAAGACGCTGGTCGAAGTCGAATTCGAGGGCGACCGCCCCAACCAGAAGATCTCCAGCGGCGGCCTGACCCACATCTTCGGTGGCGTCGAGTACCGCGACCCGAACGGCCACTTCGCGATCCAGACCACGATCGGCTACCACTTCGACCGCGTCGACGCGAAGAACGCCTCGCTGAGCTTCTCGCGCGTGCCGCTGGAGGTGCTGGGCTTCTGGAACGCCAACGAGCACATCCGCCTGGGCGGCGGCCTGCGCAAGGCCTTCAACTCGCGCTTCGAAACGTCCGGCGACGCCAGCAACAACTTCGATGACTTCAACATGAAGTCGAGCATCGGCTTCGTGCTGCAGGGTGAGTACCTGTTCGGCGAGCACATGAGCGTGTTCCTGCGCTACGTCAACGAAAACTACAAGAGCAGCCACCTGGTGGGCGGCGAGGTCGACGGCGACCACGGCGGCCTGGGCTTCAGCTACAGATTCTGAGTCCCCACGGCCCCTTCCGGGGCCTGCCCCCGGGAGGGCTCGTGCAGCGGACTGGCGAAGCCAGATCCGCGCACGCCACTTGATGGGCGGCGGCGCTGCGCGCGCCTGGAACACCCACCGGCCACCCTAGAATCGACGGGTTAACCCGGAGAACCCAGTGGCCGCCACGATCTTGCAAAAGCTTCCCGCCGGCGAACGCGTCGGCATCGCCTTTTCAGGCGGCCTGGACACCAGTGCCGCCGTGCACTGGATGCGCGCCAAGGGCGCCATCCCCTGCGCCTACACCGCCAACCTCGGCCAGCCCGACGAGTCGGATTACGACGAGATCCCGCGCAAGGCCAAAGCCTACGGCGCCGAAATCGCCCGCCTGGTCGACTGCCGCAAACTGCTGGTCGCCGAGGGCATTGCCGCCCTGCAGTGCGGTGCCTTCCACATCTCGACCGGCGGCGCGACCTACTTCAACACCACCCCGCTCGGCCGCGCCGTGACCGGCACTGCGCTGGTCGTCGCGATGCGCGAAGACGGCGTCAACCTGTGGGGCGACGGCTCGACCTTCAAGGGCAACGACATCGAGCGTTTCTACCGCTACGGCCTGCTGGCCAACCCGGCGCTGCGCATCTACAAGCCCTGGCTCGACCAGACCTTCATCGACGAACTGGGCGGCCGCAAGGAGATGAGCGAGTACCTCATCGCCAACGGATTCGACTACAAGATGAGCGTCGAGAAGGCCTACTCGACCGACTCCAACATGCTGGGCGCCACGCACGAGGCCAAGGACCTGGAGTTCCTGAACAAGGGCCTGCACATCGTCAATCCGATCATGGGCGTGGCCTTCTGGCGCGACGACGTGGCGATCAAGGCCGAGACTGTCAGCGTGCGCTTCGAAGAAGGCGTGCCGGTCGCGCTGAACGGCCGCACCTTCAGCGACTCTGTCGCGCTGTTCGAAGAAGCCAACCGCATCGGCGGCCGGCACGGCCTGGGCATGTGCGACCAGATCGAGAACCGCATCATCGAGGCCAAGAGCCGCGGCATCTACGAAGCCCCGGGCATGGCGCTGCTGCACATCGCCTACGAGCGCCTGGTGACCGGCATCCACAACGAAGACACGATCGAGCAGTACCGCATCAACGGCCGCCGCCTCGGCCGCCTGCTGTACCAGGGCCGCTGGTTCGACCCGCAGTGCCTGATGCTGCGTGAAACCGCGCAACGCTGGGTCGCCCGCGCGATCACCGGCGAGGTGACGCTGGAACTGCGCCGCGGCAACGACTACTCGATCATGGACACCGTCAGTCCCAACCTGACCTATGCGCCCGAGCGGCTGTCGATGGAAAAGGTCGAGGACGCGCCGTTCACGCCGGCCGACCGCATCGGTCAGCTGACGATGCGCAACCTCGACATCAGCGACACGCGCGCCAAGCTGGGCATCTACACCCGCGCCGGGCTGCTCGGCGCCGGCTCGGACGGCAGCATCCCGCTGCTGACGGGCAGCGAAGGGCCGCTGGCGGATTGAGGGCTGGGCGGCAGTTGCCGCCCGCTGTCATCGCCCGATCTCTTCGAATGCGCTGCTGAAGCTGCGGCTGAGCGTCAGCCGGCTGCCGTCCGACATCATCACCAGGCGGTCGCCGCCAAACCAGGGCAGCAGCTTGCGCACGTGGTCCACGTTGACCACGTGCGAACGGTGGATGCGGCGAAAGCGCGCCGGGTCCAGGCGCTCGAGCAGGCCGCTCAGTGTGTCGCGCATCAGATGGTTGCCGGTGGCGGTGTGCAGGCGCACGTAGTTGCCTTCGGCCGCCACATGCACCAGGTCGGCCACCCGCACCGGTTCGCGAGCATCGCCGTTACGCACCCACAAGCGCTCGGGGCGCGCCAGGGTCGGCTGTGCCTGTGTGGCACTCAGCAAGCCGCGTAACCCTTCAGCCCGCGCAGCGTCCACGCCGCCCACCGCAGCGGCCGCCACGGCAGCCCGCACTTTCGCCATCGCTCGCGCGAAGCGCGCCGCATCGAAGGGCTTGAGCAGATAGTCCACCGCGTTCACGTCAAACGCCTCGACCGCGTAGTGCCCGTAGGCCGTGACGAAGACCGTGGCCGGCATGTGCTCGACACCGATCGCCTCGACCACCGCGAGGCCGTTGCGCTCCGGCATCTCGACGTCCAGGAAGACCAGGTCGGGTGCGAGGCGTGCGATGTCCTCGCAGGCCGCCAACCCATTGGCCGATTCGCCGACGACCTGCACGCCCGGCTCTTCGGCAAGCAGCGCCAGCAGGCGCCGTCGCGCGGAGGTTTCGTCGTCGACGACCAGTACTCGAAGCGGTGGCGGGGCGAGCGTCATGCGATGCCCCCTGCGACCTGCAGGCCTGCCGGCAAGGCGCGTTCATCGCCCTGCGATTCGAACGCCGTGTTGGCCTGGCTCGGCACGCGCAAGCGGGCGATCGTGCCTTTGTCTTCGCGCAGCAACTCAAGCCGCCCCTCTTCACCGTACAGCAGCTCGAGCCGGCGCCGGACATTGGCCAGCCCCACGCCGAAGCCCTTGCGCGGCGGCAGGCCGGTGGGGGCATCGTCTTCCACTTCGAGCACCAGCGCACCGAACTCGCTGCGAGCTCGGATCACGATGCGGCCGCCCGCGGCGCGCGGCGCGATGCCGTGCTGAATGGCGTTTTCCACCAGCGGCTGCAGCAGCAGCGACGGCAGCAGCACGTCCTGCAGCTTGTCGGGCACGGCCCACACGACCTCGAGCCGATGTTCGAAGCGGATCTGCTCGATCTCCAGATAGGCCGCGACAAACGCCAGCTCCTGACGCAAGGGGACGATCGTCTCGCCGCCATCCTTGAGCGTCATGCGCAGCAGATCGCCAAGCCGGTTCAGCATGCGCTCCGCGGTGGCCACGTCGTAGTGCATCAGCGAGCCGATCCCATGCAAGGTGTTGAACAGGAAGTGCGGCTGCAGCTGCTCCTTCAGCTGCGTGAGCCGCGCACGCAGGTTCTCTGCCTCGAGTTCGGTCACCTCGAGCTCGCGCCGGCGCGCCAGGCGCATCGCGTCACGCCCTTGGACAACCGCGACGAGACCGGCGTAGGTCATCAGCGCCAGATGGAAGCAGCCGCGGAACGCATCCGCCGCGACCTGCCAGAACGACATCCCCGGGGCGTTCCCGAGGATTCGTGTGGCGATCCATTCGCCGAGCACAACATCCACCAGCGCGAAGGCAGATCCCGCCACGACATGCACGATCCAGCTGCGCAAATCCCTGGTCACAGGCACCCGCCGGATCAGGCGCACGGCCGGCAACCCGATCAATGCCCAGAGCGTGAAGAAGCAAACGTTGTAGACCAGCAGCGGCCAGACCGGGCCGAAGAACACGTCGCGGCAGAAGTTGTAGGTGCCCGCTAACGCCCAGGCGGCGCAGTAGGCAAGACGGGGTGAGGAGCGCAGCGAAAGACGGGGCATCGGGGCGGGGTGGCAAGAACGGCGGTGGCCAGTCTCCCGGAATCCGGCCCCGGTGGCCATCCTGTCCGTCCCTTGTTTCTCACGGCTCGTCACGGGCAGCGCGCATCCGGGGCACCCGCCCGCGATGCTTTGTCCACCTTCGATCACTTCACCTGTGACTGCCCATGCACGCTGCCCGCCTGATCTCGCTTGCTTCTCTGTTTGCCGCGCTGTCCGCCTGCGGAGGCGGCGGTGATTCCGGCGGCACGCCGCCGCCCCCACCGCCGATCGGCACCGCGGGCATCTTCGATGTCGACTACGGCCAGTTCACCGGTGTCTACACGATGCTCGACGACGGCCGCTTCTACGGCATGCATTTCGTCAATGGCGGAGGCATGCTGGCCGGCCATCCCCACGGGCCGCTGAGCACGAACAACTCCACCCACTCACGCGAGCGGATCGCCTGGGCCAACTTCATCGACGACGTTCTGCAAACCGGCACACAGGAGCAAGCCGGCGTGTTCGGCCGGACCTTCAATCCGAGCACGCTGGACGTGTCGATCACAGGCTCGATGGGCAGTTTCAGTGCGACCGCGACGCGGCAGAAGACCTGGGGCAGCGACGACACCCACACGCTCTACAACGACGCCATTCCGCTGGCCTCGCTGGCCGGCAACTACAGCGGCATCGTGCGCACGGTCGGCATCGCGACGCCACAGCAATCGGTCACCGGCTTCGCGCTGGGTGCAGACGGCCACTGGTCCATCACCGCCGCCGGTTGTCACTTCGAGGGCACGCTGGCGCAGTACCGAAGCACAGGCGTCTATGAAGCCGAGGCCACGACGAGCGGCGATGGTTGCCACTTCACCGGCCCGTTGGCCGGGGTCTTGATGCCGACGAGCTATGCGAACGGCGTGCCGCGGTTGGGCCTGCAGCTGGATACGGCGGACAACGCCCAGACGGCAGTCTTCCTGCTGAACAAGCAGTAACGGCCTCGCGATCAGCGCACAAGACGGGCGCCGAGGCGCCCGTCTTGCTTTCTCAGGCCGCGGCCTTCTTGGCCGCCGCCTTCTTCGCCGGCACCTTCGCCGCCCGCGGTTCGAACTCGAAGCTGACCTTGCCTTCCTTCTTGTCGTAGGCCAGGAAAGCCTTGAACTTGCGCTTGGTCTTGTTGGAGACGAAGTTCTCCAACAGGTCGGTCTTGCCGGTGGCCAGCAGCTTGTGGACCTGCTCGTGCGAAACCGGCTGGGTCAGGATGATCTTGCCGGTCTTGAAGTCGCAGGTCACATGCGCGCCCACTGAGTGCTCGCAGACGTAGTTGCTGCCGTGCTCGTAGACGTGGCCTTGGCACTTCGGGCAAGGGCCCAGGCTTTGCTGGTCGGAGAAATCGACGGGCTCGCCATCGTCCTTGGCCTTGTCGTCTTCGCCGAAATCGAACTCGAGCTTCCAGTTCTTGATCTCGTCGTCGAAGACGAGCCTCAGCTCGGCCGTGAACGGCCAGCCGGCCTTGGAACGGAAGCCTTCGAGCGGGCCAATCTTCTTGTCGACCAGGAAGCGCTCGACCTCGGCCAGTTCGAAACTGCGGCTGCCGGGGATCTTGGTGATGCTGAAGTCGCAGGCTTCGCAAGTGAAGCGGCGGTAGTTCTCTTTGACGACGCCGCCGCAGTTCGGGCAAGGTGCCTTCAGCGTCGCGTAGTCGCCGGGGATCGTGTCGCGGTCGTATTCCTTGGCTTTCTTGACGATGCGTTCGGCCATCTTCGCGATGTCCTTCATGAACGCACCGCGTGACAGCCGGCCGTGCTCGATCTCGGCCAGCTGGTATTCCCAGTTGCCGGTCAGCTCGGGCTTGGTCAGGTCCTCCACCCCCAGGCCGCGCAGCAGCGTCATCAGCTGGAAGGCCTTGGCGGTCGGGATCAGCTCGCGGCCTTCGCGCAGCATGTACTTCTCGAGGATCAGGCCTTCGATCACCTGGGCCCGCGTGGCTGGTGTGCCCAGGCCCTTTTCGGCCATCGCCTCGCGCAACTCGTCGTCGTCGATCAGCTTGCCGGCGCCTTCCATTGCTGAGAGCAGCGTTGCTTCGGTGTAGCGCGCCGGTGGCCGCGTGGCGAGTGCAACGATGTTGATGCCTTCGTTGCTCACCGTTTCGTTCGGCTGCACCGGCACCAGGTTCGCGTCTTCGTCCTGCGCTTCCTTGCCGTAGACGGCCAGCCAACCGGGGTTGACCAGCACCTTGCCGTTGGTCTGGAAGCTGTGCTCGCCGACCTTGGTGATGCGGGTCGTGACCATGTACTCGGCCGACGGGAAGAACACCGCCAGGAACCGCTTGACCACCATGTCGTACAGCTTGGCTTCGGCCTCGCTCAGCGACTTGGGTGCCTGCAGCGTCGGGATGATGGCGAAGTGGTCCGAGACCTTGGCGTTGTCGAAGACACGCTTGGTCGGCTTCACATAGCCTTCCTTGATGCCTTTGCGAGCGTGCTCGGCCAGTGCCTGCAGCGGGCCGGGCAGGTCCTCCTCGGCGATCATCTTGAAGGTGTCCTTGACGACCGCCAGATAGTCTTCGGGGAGGTGGCGCGAGTCCGTCCGAGGGTAGGTCAGCACCTTGTGCTTTTCGTACAACGCCTGGGCCAGACTCAGTGTGGTCTTGGCCGAGTAGCCGAAGCGGCCGTTGGCCTCGCGCTGCAAGGTGGTCAGGTCATACAGGCCCGGGCTGGCCTGGGTGCTGGGCTTGGCCTCTTCGGTCACCGTGCCGGGCTGGCCGCGCACCGCGTCGGCAATGGCCTTGGCCTCGGCTTCGTTCCACAGGCGGTCGGCGCGGCGGTCCGAGACCGGCACGTCGGCCAGGGCCCCGCCACCGGCCGGGTCGTCCTTCTTGTACTTCGGGTCGAACCACTTGGCCTCGTAGTCGCCGGCCGCGGCGCCGAAGCCAGCCTTGATTTCCCAGTAGTCGCGCGGGACGTGCTTGCGGATCTTTTCTTCGCGCTCGACGACGATCGACAGCGTCGGCGTCTGCACGCGGCCGACTGTCGTCAGGAAGAAGCCGCCATCGCGTGAGTTGAACGCGGTCATCGCCCGCGTGCCGTTGATGCCGACCAGCCAGTCGGCCTCGGACCGGCTGCGCGCCGCATCGGCCAGGCCCAGCATCTGCTCGTCGGTGCGCAGCGCGGCAAAGCCGTCGCGGATCGCCTGCGGCGTCATGCTCTGCAGCCACAGTCGCTGCACCGGCTTGTCGATCGCCTGCTTGGCGCCGCCAGCGAACTGGACGATCAGCCGGAAGATCAGCTCACCTTCGCGCCCCGCGTCACAGGCGTTGATCAGGTCGGTCACGTCCTTGCGCTTGACCAGTTTGACCACCGCCGACAGCCGGCTCTTGGCCTTGTCGATCGGCGCCAGGTCGAAGTGCGGCGGCACCACGGGCAGGTGGGCAAAGCTCCACTTGCCACGCTTGACGTCGTACTCCTCCGGCGCCTTGATCTCGACCAGGTGGCCGACGGCCGAGGTGACGATGTAGCGATCGTTCTCGAAGTGATCGGCCGCCTTCTCGAACTTGCCGGCCACAGGCGTCAGCGCCCGGACGATGTCCTGGGCGACGCTGGGTTTCTCCGCGATGATCAGTGATTTGCTCATTTACTTTGCCGGTCTGGCACGAGACCGCTTGGCCCGTGCCTACAATTTGCCTTCTCGCGCACGCACGCACGTACATGCCTGTACACACGTGTGCGCACGCGCCCACAGATTCAATGTACCCAATGAAGCCGGTCAAGCAAGCCCGTCCTGCCAACACCCCACGCGCCACGAGCCGCAAGAAGGCCGACGGCCGGCGCATCCAGGTGCGCCGCAGCGGCGTGCACGGCAAGGGCGTGTTCGCGCTGCAGCCGATCGAGCCGGGCGAGACGCTGATCGAATACGTCGGCGAGGTCATCAGCTGGGACGAGGCGCTGGACCGCCACCCGCACGACCCCAGCCAGCCCGACCACACCTTCTACTTCCAGCTCGACGATGGCAAGCAGGTCATCGACGCGTTGTACGGCGGTAACGCCGCGCGCTGGATCAACCACGCTTGCGAGCCTAACTGCGAAGCCGACGAGACCGAAGGCCGCGTCTACATCAAGGCCTTGCGCCCGATCGAGCCAGGCGAAGAGTTGTTCTACGACTATCGTCTGTCGATCGACGAACGCCTGACGCCGGCGCTGAAAAAACGTTTCGAGTGCCGCTGCGGTGCCGACACCTGCCGCGGTACCCTGCTGCTGACCAAACGCGCCGCCTCGGGTTCTGCCCGCCGCAGCTGATATCGAGCATGGACACGCCCAGCGCCCACCCCCTTCCCGGCCAGTCGGCCGGCGCCGAGCATGGCGGCCACCATGGCACCTGGGGCATCCAGCCGCTGTGGGAGCAGCTGAACCCGCTGCTGCCCGGCGTCTCGATCGAAGTGGTGGACCGGCTGCCGTCCACCAACGGCGCGC
>NZ_JBFUGE010000057.1:0-20340 GCF_056403075.1 Ideonella sp. P3_A4
GCCTCAGCTGATGACGATCGGCATCGGTGCCGGCGCTGGCACCACCGGCCAGGTGCTGGTGCTGCACGACCTGCTGGGCCTGACCGGTGGCACCGGCGGCAAGCGCCCGCGTTTCGTGCGCGACTTCACCCGCGTGCCGGGCAGCGCAGCCGATGCGCCCGGCCTCTCCATTGCTCAATCCGTGGCCGCCTACGTGGCCGCCGTGAAAGACGGCAGCTTCCCCGACGAAGCCGTGCACGGTTACTGATCACTCATGCAAGTCATTCACTCAATTGCCGAACTGCGGCGCACGCTGGCTCGCCAGAACCAGACGGTGTTCGTGCCGACGATGGGCAACCTGCACGAAGGCCATCTGTCGCTGGTGCGCGAAGCCAAGCGCTGGGGCGGCCCGGTGGTCGCCAGCATCTTCGTCAACCGGCTGCAGTTCCTGCCGCACGAAGACTTCGACCGTTACCCACGCACCTTGGCGCGCGATGTCGAGCTGCTGACCGGCGCCGGTTGCAATTTCGTTTTTGCACCCGACGAGGGCGAGCTGTACCCCGAGCCGCAGGTCTACACCGTGGCACCGCCGCCGGCGCTGGCCGACATCCTGGAAGGCGAGTTCCGCCCCGGCTTCTTCACGGGTGTCTGCACGGTGGTCCTGAAGCTGTTCCAGTGCGTGCAGCCCAACGTGGCCGTGTTCGGGCAGAAGGATTACCAGCAGCTGAAGGTCATCACCGAGATGGCACGCCAGTTCGCGCTGCCGGTCGAGGTGGTGGGTGCCGTGACGGTGCGCGCCGACGACGGCCTGGCCCTGTCGTCGCGCAATGGCTACCTGGGTGAGACTGAGCGCACCGAAGCGATTGCGCTGCCGCAAGCTTTGCGCAATCTCGCCGACCGCGCCCGCGAGGCCGACGTCACACTCGCGGCACTGGAACAAGAAGCGATGGAGGTCCTGCGCGCCCGCGGCTGGGCGCCGGACTACCTGACGCTGCGCCGCCGCACCGACCTGCTGCCGCCGAGCGAAGCCGAGCGCCTGGGCCACGAGCCTTTGGTCGCTCTGGGGGCGGCCCGCCTGGGCGCGACCCGCCTGATCGACAACATCGAATGCTGAACGAGACAACGACCATGAGCGCGAACCTGGCCACCGAACAACCCATCGTCCTGCACCGCCCGAAGGCCGTTGCGCCTGCGGCAGCGGCCGAGCGTTGGCCGGTGGCGGAGATCGAGGCGCTGTTCGCGCTGCCGCTGCCCGAGCTGATCTATCGCGCGCAAACCGTGCACCGTGAGCACTTCGACCCGAGCGAGGTCGAGCTGGCCACGCTGCTGTCGATCAAGACCGGCGGCTGCCCGGAAGACTGCGGCTACTGCCCGCAGTCGGTGCACTACGACACCGGCGTCGAGGCCGGCAAGCTGATGGAAACCGCCGCGGTGCGTGAGGCCGCAGAAGCCGCCAAGGCCGCGGGTGCCACGCGCTTCTGCATGGGCGCCGCCTGGCGCGCGCCGAAAGATCGCGACGTCGAGAAAGTGGCCGAGCTGATCCGTGAGGTCAAGTCGATCGGCCTGGAAGCGTGCTGCACGCTGGGCATGCTGAGCGAAGGCCAAGCCCAGACGCTGAAGACCGCTGGTCTCGACTACTACAACCACAACCTCGACACCGCGCCTGAGGCCTACGGCCGCATCATCACGACCCGCGACTACCAGGAGCGGCTGGACACGCTGGAGCATGTGCGCAACGCTGGCATGTCGGTCTGCTGTGGCGGCATCGTCGGCATGGGCGAAAGCCGCGCCGAGCGCGCCGGCCTGATCGCGCAACTGGCCAACCTCGACCCGTACCCCGAATCGGTGCCGATCAACGAGCTGGTGCAGGTCGAAGGCACGCCGCTGGCCGGCACCGACAAGATCGACCCGTTCGAGTTCGTGCGCACGATTGCGGTGGCCCGCATCACGATGCCCAAGGCGCGCGTGCGCCTGTCAGCCGGCCGCCAGCAGATGGACGAAGCGCTGCAGGCGATGTGCCTGGTCGCCGGTGCCAACTCGATCTTCTACGGCGACAAGCTGCTGACCACCGGCAACCCCGACGTCGAGCGCGACCGCGCGCTGCTGTCGCGCCTGGGCCTGCATGCGCGCGACGCGCAGCACGGGCACGGCTGAGCACGGTGGTTGGCGCGATGACGCCCCTGCACCTGCACACCCCGCTGGTCGAATCGGCCGCGCTGTCGCGTGCCGCCGGCCGGCGTGTCTGGTTGAAGCTCGAGGCGCTGCAGCCGCCCGGTTCGTTCAAGATTCGCGGCATCGGCCTGGCTTGYCAGACCTACCGCGAGCGCGGTGCCCAACGCTTCATCTCCTCGTCGGGCGGCAATGCTGGCTTGGCGGTGGCCTATGCAGGGCGAAAGCTCGGCGTGCCGGTGAGCGTGGTCGTACCGAACAGCAGCACCGCCCGGGCGCGCGAGCTGCTGGCGCTCGAAGGTGCGCAGGTCACGGTGCGCGGCGATTCGTGGCAAGAGGCGAATACGCTCGCGCAGTCGCTGCTCGGGCCGAACGACGCCTTCATCCACCCGTTCGACGATCCGCTGCTGTGGCCAGGCCACGCGACGATGATCGACGAGGTCGCCGCAGCCGGTCTGCGCCCGAGTGGTGTGCTGGTCGCGGTTGGCGGTGGTGGGCTGCTGAGCGGCGTGATCGAGGGCCTGCGCCGCAACGCCATGGACGAGGTGCCGGTGTTTGCAGTCGAGACCGAAGGCGCTGCTTCGCTGCACGCCGCGTTGAAAGCGGGCAGCCGCGTCACGCTCGATACGATCAGTTCGATCGCGACGTCATTGGGTGCCAAGCAAGTCTGTGAGCAGGCGTTCACGCTGGCGCAGACGCACCCGCTGAAGAGCCTGGTCGTCAGCGACGCCGACGCGGTTCGCGCCTGCGTGCGCTTCATGGACGACCACCGCCTGGTCGTCGAGCCCGCCTGTGGCGCTGCGCTCGCGCCCGCGTACAGCGGCTCTGCCGAGCTGAGCACGGTGGGCGACGACCTGCTGGTCATCGTCTGCGGCGGCGCGACCGCCACCGCCGCCCAGCTGCTGGCCTGGGCCAACCAGCTCCGTTAACTTCCTGCCCGGCCCGACGGCCGCACCGCCATGTTCAAGACCTTCTTGCACGCCAAGATCCACCGCGCCACCGTCACCCATTGCGAGCTGCACTACGAGGGCTCCTGCGGCATCGACCAGGACCTGCTGGACGCCAGCGGCATCCGCCCGAACGAACAGGTGCACATCTGGAACGTCAGCAACGGTGAACGCTTCATCACCTACGCGATTTCGTCGCCGAGTGGCAGTGGTGTGATTTCGTTGAACGGCTCGGCGGCGCGCCGTGCGAGCGTCGGTGACCTGGTGATCATCGCGGCCTTCGCGTCGGTGCACGACGACAAGGTCGATGAGCATGTGCCGAACCTGGTGTTCGTCGACGCCGGGAACCGCCTGAAGGAACTGCGCCACGAACCCGCCGGTCCGCAAGCCGGCGTCGAAGTGGACGAGGCCTGAGCCCCGGGTCGACCATGTCGGACAGCCCGCTGTACACGGCCTCGGTGCCGGTGTTCCAGCGCTACCTCGGCCGGCTCGGCGGGTGGCTGGACCAGGCCGAGGCCCACACGACACCTGCGGTGCTGGGCGCGCGGCTGGCGCCTGACATGCTGCCGTTTGAAACGCAGGCCGTGATCGCAGCGAACTTTGCGCTGCGTGCGGCTTACCCGTTGGCCGGCTTGCCGTTGCCGCCGTTTGGCGATTGGGCGGCAGGCCATGATGGGTTGCGCGCTCGGTTGGCCCATGTGCTTGCGCTGCTGGACTCGCTGACACCGGCGCAGTTCGCGCAAGCCGAATCGCGTCAGGTGGTCAGTGACGCTGGCGAGGCCATGCTGCAGCTGGATGGCGCAACCTTCCTGCACCAGTTCGCGCTGCCTAACTTCTTCTTCCACCTGACCGCGGCCTACGCGATCTTGCGCCAGCAGGGCGTTCCGCTGGGCAAGGCCGATTTCGATGGTTTCCACCGCTACACCGCGACCGTCTGAACGGAGCATGCCTGCATGGCTTTGAACGACGACTGGCGTGCCCGCAGCCTGAAGGCCGTGTGGCACCCGTGCACGCAGATGAAGTTGCATGCGCGGGCTGAACACCCGCAACCGCTGATTCCGGTCGCGCGCGCCGAAGGGGTCTGGCTGCACGACCACGAAGGCCGGCGTTATCTGGACGGCATCAGCTCCTGGTGGGTCAACCTGTTCGGCCACAACCACCCGGCGATTCGCGATGCGTTGGTCGATCAGCTGCACACGCTGGACCATGTGATGCTCGCCGGCTTCACGCACGCGCCGGTGGTCGAGTTGTCCGAGCGACTGTCGGTACTGACCGGGCTGGGCCATGTGTTCTACGGCAGCGACGGCGCGAGCGCGACCGAGATCGCGCTGAAGATGAGCGCGCACTATTGGCGCAACGCCGGCCAGCCGCAGAAATGCCGCTTCGTCGGCATTGCCGGTGGCTACCACGGCGAGACGGTGGGCGCGCTCGCGGTGACCGACATCGCACTGTTCCGGGAGGCTTATGCGCCGCTGGTGCGGCTGGCCGCGACCGTGGCCAGCCCCGATGCCCGCCAGGCGGCGCCCGGCGAGTCTGCGGCCGATGTGGCCGAACGTGCCGCCGCCGCGCTGGATGCCTGGCTCGTCGAGCATGCGCATGAAACCGCGGCGGTGATCGCCGAGCCGCTGGTGCAGTGCGCCGCCGGCATGGCGATGCACGACCCGGTCTACCTCAAGCGCTTGCGTGAACTGTGCGACCGCCACCACGTGCACCTGGTGCTCGATGAAATCGCGGTCGGCTTCGGCCGCACCGGCACGCTGTTCGCGCATCAACAGGCGGCGATTCGGCCGGACTTCTTATGTCTGTCCAAGGGCTTGACCGGCGGCACCTTGCCGCTGTCGGCGGTGCTGACGACCGACATGGTCTACGAGGCCTTCTACGACGACGAGGTCGCGCGTGGCTTTTTGCATTCGCACAGCTACACCGGCAACCCGCTGGCCTGCCGCGCGGCGTTGGCGACGCTGGACCTGATCGAGCAGACGGATGTGATCGCTGCCAACCGAGTCACCGGCGACCGACTGGCCAAGCAGTTCGAGCCGCTGACGCAGCATCCGCGTGTGCGCCATGCGCGCCAGCAGGGGATGATCTTCGCGTGGGACGTGGCGTCCAGCCTGCCCGACTTCGCGCGCCGCTATGCGCGCCACGCGTTGGCACAAGGGCTGGTGCTGCGGCCGATCGGGCACACGCTGTACGCGATGCCGCCGTACGTGATCAGTGAAGACGAAGGCGAGCAGCTGGCACGCGGGGCGCTCGCTGCATTGCACGCGACATTGGCCGACGAAGGCGAGGGCGCCGCGAAGCACCACGGAGTGGTCGATGGCGTGTGAACCTTGCCCCCAACAGGCCTGCGGCCTGGTCCCCCCGAGGGGGAGTCGTCATCTAGGGGCGGCCCGTCGATGACCACCCTCTTCGTCACCGGCACCGACACCGGCGTCGGCAAGACACTGGTCAGTGCCGCGCTGCTGCACAACCTGGCGCGCCACCACGCCCGCGTGGTCGGCATGAAGCCGGTGGCCGCCGGTCTGATCGAGCACGAAGGCCAGATGGTCAGCGAAGACGTGCTGGCGCTGCGCGGTGCGTCGACGCTGAAGGTGCCGCCCGAGCTCGACAACCCGGTTGCGTTGCCCGAGCCCTTGTCGCCGCACCTGGCCGCGCGCCATGCCGGTCGCGTCGTCAAGGTGGCGGACTTGCTGGCACCGGCGTTGGCACTGCAACAGCAAGCCGATGCCCTGGTCGTCGAGGGCGCCGGTGGCTGGCGCGTGCCGATCAACGACGATGAAACGCTGGCCGACCTGGCCCGCGCACTGAAGGCGCCGGTACTGCTCGTGGTCGGCCTGCGGCTGGGCTGCCTGAACCACGCGCTGCTGACGGCCGAGGCGATCCGCGCGGATGGCCTGACGCTGGCCGRCTGGGTCRCCAACCATGTCGACCCGCAAATGGCCTGTGCCGACGAGAACCTGGCGACGCTGCGTGAGCGGCTCGGCGCGTCACTGTGGGGCGCCGTGCCTTGGTCGACCACACCGGACGCTGCGCGCATCACGCTCGACCTACCCGAGAGATTCAGATGACCTGGCTTGCCGAATTCGACACCCGCCTCGCTGACCTGGAGGCGGCGCACTTGACACGTCGACGCCGTGTCGTCGTGCCGGAATCCGGTGCGTGCATGACGGTCAACGGCCGCTCGATGCTGGCGTTCTGCAGCAACGACTACCTGGGCCTGGCCGGCCACCCGGCGCTGAAGGCAGCCGTTCACGAAGCGGTTGACACCTATGGCGTCGGCTCTGGCGCATCACCGATGGTCAGCGGTTACAGCGCCGCCAATGCCGCGCTCGAAACCGAGTTGGCGGCTTTCGTGCAACTGCCGCGTGCGCTGTATTTCTACGCCGGCTACGCGACCAACGCCAGCATCGTGCCGGCGCTGGTCGGTGCGGGCGATGCGATCTTTTCCGATGCGCTGAACCACGCCTGCCTGATCGACGGTGCACGTCTGTCGAAGGCCAAGATCCACCGCTTCGACCACGCCGACCTGGAGGCGCTCGACGCGCAGCTCGCCGCCGAGCCGGCGCGCCGCAAGCTGATCATCAGCGACGCGGTGTTCAGCATGGACGGCGACGTGGCCGACATCGCAGCATTGCTGACGCTGGCCGAGCGCCACGATGCGCTGTTGCTGCTCGACGATGCTCACGGCTTCGGCGTGCTCGGCCCGCAAGGTCGAGGCGCGTTAGCAGCGGCCGGCTTGACCGGCGCGAATGCATCACCCCGGGTGCTCTACATGGCGACGCTAGGCAAGGCGCTCGGCGTCGCCGGCGCGTTTGTCGCAGGGCCTGACACGCTCGTCGAATGGCTGCTGCAAAAGACCCGCAGCTACACCTACGCAACGGCCGCACCTGCGTTGCTGGCCGAAGCGCTGCGTGCGGCGTTGCGCATCGTCGGCAGCGACGAAGGCGACCAACGCCGAGCGCACCTGCAGGCACTGATTGCCCGCTTGCGAGATGGCCTCTCGCCGGGCGCCGATGCCGCGATCGACGCAGCCGGCTGGGCGCTGATGGATTCGGCCACCGCGATCCAGCCGCTGCTCATCGGCGACAACGCCGCGTCGCTGCGCGTGATGGCGGGCCTGCAAGACGACGGTCTGTGGGTGCCCGCGATCCGCCCGCCGACGGTGCCGGTGGGCACCGCACGGCTGCGCATCGCACTGAGCGCCGCGCACCAGGCCGACGAAGTCGACCTGCTGGTGCGCGCGCTGCGATCGCTGGCGAGGACGGCTTAGTTAGAAGCCCACCGCGGCGCGCAACCCGACCGCCATGAAGTTGGGCGCGTCGCCGTTGCCACCGGCACGGCGGATCCATTGCAGATCCGGCGTCAGCTCCAGGTGGTCGTTCAGCTTCCAGCGGTAATAGGCTTCGACGATCTGTTCGTTGCCGCGTGCGGCAAAGCCGACCAGCGAGGTGTCGAGCGCGGTCGCCTGCGCCCATTCGCCGCTTGTGTGCACGAAACCCGCCGCCAGGCCGACCGCGTCGTTGCCACGGCCCCAGGCGCGGCCGCCGTGCTCGAAGCCGAAGGTCAGGGCCTTGTCGAACGCGCCGTCGCCCGAGGTGCGCTGGCCCCAGCGGCCGAACAGGTTCCACTCGCGGCCCAGCTTCTCGTCGACCGAGATCCCRTAGCCGCTGTGGCGCTGCGCCGCTTCGCCGCTGAGGTCGGTGGTCTGGCCGTTGGTCCAGGCGTAGAGGCGGTAAGTGCCGCGTGGTTCGCCGTTGATCTGCTTCGGCGAGAACTCGACCTGGCCGATCACCAGCGGCCGGCGCGGGCCGGCGCTGAAGTTGGCGCCAGCGCCCGAGCCGAAGATGCCGAACGACGCGCCCCAGCCCCAGCCGCGGTCTTCGCCTTCGTCGATGTAGGCCACGCGCAGGCCCGGTGCGAAGCCGTAGGCATCGGCCGCGATGTCGCCGCCCGAGTCGAGCATCGGGTTGTGCACGAACACGTTGTTCAGGAACTGCGCGCCTTCGTCGCCGGCGACCGCGTTCTGATCGAAGAAGCCAAAGATGTCGATCTTGCCGAGGTTCATCTCGACGCGGTTGCTCGGCAGGTCGTTGAAGCGGCCGCCGCCCAGGTCCCACTCGAGCTGGCCCCAGGCCTGGCCGATGATCGCGTAGGTCTCGTCAGAGCCGGCGCCGGCCTCGAACGGCACCGAATTGACAGTGGCCGTATGGCTGGGCCGCAGCGCGACGCCGCTGCCCTGGCCGAAGCGCAGGTGGCCGAAGCCGCTGAAGCGGGCGTCGCCCAGTGCCGACACCGTGCCCAACGGCACGGTCACTTCCACGTCGCCGCGGTAATTCAGGCGGCCTTGTGAATGGCCAGTGTCCGAGCCGCCGCTGCCCAGGCGCTGGCCGACCGCCACGAGGCTGGTTTCGACCTTCAGGCCCTCGTCGGCGTCGACCTCTGCCGGACGCACCAACGCCTTCACTTGCTGTTCCAGCGCGCCCAGGCGGCCCCAGTCGCTGCCGGCCGCAGGTGGCGTGGTGGCAGCGGTCGCTGGCGCCGTGGGCGCGGCCGGCTTGGCGGCCAGCGCCTTCACCTGCTGCTCCAATTCGGCGTTACGTTGCTCCAGCTGCTGCATGCGCTCCATCAGCTTTTGCAGCTGTTCGGCCACGGCCGGGTCGGTCTTCTTCTCGGGTGCCTTGCCGGCAGCCGCTGCGCTGCTGCACAGGCCGGTGGCGGCCAGGGCCAGGGCCAACGCCCGCGGCTGCCAGGCACGCGCACCGGGCGTAGAACTGCGCGCGCGCGGGGCTGTCACAAACGGGTGATCCACTCTCAAGTTCTCCTCAGCGACTATTTAATGCAAATGCGAGTTGTTCGCGTTTATGATACGGGCAAATCTGTGAACGGGCGAGACGGTGTGTGGTGCGAAGGGCGCACCGAACGGCGCCGGCGCCCTTGAGGAGCTGTTTGATGAATCGAGCGAATTGGCTGCGCCGCGCCGGGCGCCTGGTGGTGGCACTGCCGTTGTGGGCGGGGGCGCTGCTGCCGCTGGGTGTGCAGGCCCAGGCGGTGACGGCCGAAGCCGTGGTCAAGCACTACGCGGCCGGTGTTTCGGCCGGTTATGAAGACGTGCTGGCCTCGACGCTGGAGATGCAGCAGGCCATCAACGCCTTCGTCGCGCAGCCCAGCGCCGAGCGCCTGAAGGCCGCGCGCGACGCTTGGCGCGCCGCTCGCGAGTGGTACGGCCCGACCGAGGCCTTCCGTTTCTACGCCGGTCCGATCGACGACGACCAGGGCCCCGAGCCGCGGCTGAATTCATGGCCGCTGGACGAGTCGTACATCGACTACGTCAAGGGCAAGCCCAACAGCGGCATCGTCGCCAACCGCAAGCTGCCGATCACCAAGGCCGCGCTGGCCAAGCTGAACACCAAGGGCGGCGAAGAGAACATCGCCGTCGGCTGGCACGCGATCGAGTTCCTGCTCTGGGGTCAGGACTTCAACGACAAGGGCCCGGGCGATCGCTCGTTCGAAGACTTCGTCGACGGCAAGGCGCCCAACGCCGACCGCCGCCGCCAGTACCTGCAGGCCGCCACCGAACTGCTGATCGACGACCTGCGCTACCTCGTCGGCGCCTGGGTGCCCGGCGCCACCAACTACCGCTCGCGCTTCGAAACCGAAGGGCTGGAAGCGATCCGCAAGATGGTGGTCGGCATCGGCTCGCTGACGCGCGGCGAGCTGGCCGGCGAGCGGCTCGAAGTGGCGATGAACACGCAGGACCAGGAAGACGAACACTCCTGCTTCTCGGACAACACCCACCGCGACATCGTCGTCGACGCGGTCGGCATCCAGAACGTCTGGCTCGGCCGCTTCGCCCGCCGCGACGGCAGCACGCTGCAAGGCCCGTCGCTGCAGGCCCTGGTGGCCGCCGCCGATGCTGGCCTGGCCGACAAGACCACGCGCGACATCGCCGCCTCGGTGGCCGCCGCGAACGCGATCCAGCCGCCGTTCGACCGCGAGATCGTCGGTGGCAAGGACGCCCCCGGCCGCAAGCGCGTGCAAGCGGTGATCGATGCGCTGATCCAGCAATCGAAAGACCTGCCCCAAGCGGCCGCCGCCATCGGCGTGACCCGACTGACCCGCACCAAGTGAGGTAGTGATGTTGAATCGACATGCCCGCCATGCCGCCGCGGTGGGCCTGACGCTGGCGCTGGGCGCCGGCTTGGGCTGGGCCATCGCAGACGAGCCGGCCACGCCGGCCGACCCGCTGGGCGAACAAACCGCCGGCGCCGCCACCGTGCCGGCCATCGGCAAGAACGCCTTCTCGTTCCCGTTCGCCAACCTCGACGACGAAGAGCGCCAGCGCTTTGCGGTCGGCAACTCGTTCTTCCGCCGCAACTGGGTCGAGGCTCCGTCTTCGACCGCCGCGCGCGACGGCCTCGGGCCGCACTTCATCGCCCGCTCTTGCGGCGGCTGCCACGACCAGGATGGCCGCGGTGCACCGCCTGACTTCAAGAAGGGCCTGAACGAACAGCCGATCGGCCTGCTGGTGCGCATCTCGGTGCCGGTGAAGGGTGAGAGCCCGATGGTCACCGCGCCGGAGCCTGTCTACGGCGACCAGTTCAACAACCGCGCGGTCGGTGGCGTCAAGCCCGAGGGCGAGGTGCGCATCCGCCTGAAGCCGGTCACCGGCCGCTTTGCCGATGGCACGCGCTACACGCTGCAGGCGCCGTCGTACAGCTTTGATCACCTGGCCTACGGCCCGATGCAGAAGGGCACGCTGCTGAGCCCGCGTGTCGCGCCGCAACTGCCTGGCGTCGGCCTGCTGGACGCGATTGCCGAGGCCGACATCCTGGGCAACGAAAAGGCGCAGGGCGAGATGGAAGGCCCGATCAAGGGCCAGGCCAACCATGTGCGCGACGCCTGGTCGGGCGAGATCCGCGTCGGCCGCTTCGGTTGGAAGGCCAACGTGCCGACGCTGGTGCACCAGACGGCTGGCGCCTTCCTCGGTGACATGGGCATCACCTCGCGCGTCTTCCCGAAAGAAGCCTGCACGGCGGCCCAGGCCGATTGCCTGGCGTCGCCGCATGGCGCGCGTGGCGAGAGCCCCGAGATCGACGACACGACGTTGTCGCACGTGGTGTTCTACGAATCGACGCTCGCCCCCGCGGCACGCCGCAATGCGCGCGAGCCCGAGGTGCTGCAAGGCCAGAAGCTGTTCCAGCAGGCGCAGTGCGTGGTCTGCCACCGGCCGAGTTATGTCACCGCCAGTGCGCCGTTCCCGGCGTTGTCCAGCTCGAAGGTCAGCGGTGTGACGATCCACCCCTACACCGATCTGCTGCTGCACGACATGGGCGAAGGCCTGGCCGACCACCGGCCCGATGGCCAGGCCAACGGTCGCCAGTGGAAGACACCCGCGCTGTGGGGCACCGGCCTGATCCATGACGTCAACAGCCACCAGCGCCTGATGCACGACGGGCGCGCCAACGGCGTGCTCGAAGCGGTGCTCTGGCACGGCGGCGAGGCCGAGGCCTCGAAGCAGCAGGTGCTGAAGATGAGTGCGGCCGAGCGCGCGGCGCTGGTCAAGTTCGTGGAGTCGCTGTGATGAAGGCCGTCGTCGTTGCGCGTGCCGCCGCCGCGTTGAGCTCTGCCGTGGCGGCTGTCGGTGCGTGGGCGCAGGCAGCGCCAGCCTCGGCACCGGCCGCGTCTGCGCCGGCCGCGGCCTTGCCGCTGGCCCATGCGCAGACCAGCGCGCTGGTCGACGGGCTGCTGAAGGCCYGGTACGCACCTGCCGCGCGCCGCTTCGGCAGCGACGGCGATGCACTGGTCGACCGCACGCAGGCCTGGTGCGCCAGCAGCGCGAAGAACCCGACGCCCGCCACCCGCGACCCGGCGCTCGACGCCGCGCGCCAGGCCTGGGTCCAGGCGATGTCGTCGTGGACGCGCCTGTCGGCCGTGCAAATCGGCCCGCTGCTCGAACGCCACAGCGACACCCGGCTCGACTTCCAGCCGATGCGCCCGGCGGCGTTGGACAAGGTGATCGCGAACCCAACTGCGCCCGGCGAATGGGCGATGGACCGGGTCGGCGCGCAAGCCCGTGGCCTGCCGGCGATGGAATACCTGCTGTGGAAGAAGCCGGCCGCCCCGCGCACGCCGGCCTGCACCTACTTGGTGGTGCTGGCGCGCGACCTGCGCGACGAAGCGCGCGAACTGGCGCTGGCTTACGCCACCGAAGCCGCTGCGACGCGCAGCGCCGACGAGGCTGCCACTTGGTTCAACACCTACGTCAACCAGTGGCTGGCCGGCATGGGCCGCATGCGCTGGCGCGACCTGGAGATGCCGGTGCGCAGCTGGGGCATGGACCTGGCGCCGCGCGCCACCAGCGGCCAGACGGCGTTGGCCTGGCGCGAACGCTGGCAAGCCCTGCGCCAGCCGTCCGCCGGTGGTGCCGGTACGCCTAACGGTGTCATACCACTGACCGACTATTTGCGCAGCCGCGGCCTGGCCGCCTCTGCCGATGCCTTGGCACGCGACGTCGGCCTGGCCGACAGCGCGTTGCAGGGCGCGACACCCGCCACGCCCGGGCCGCAGCTGCTGGAGGCCGCCAAGCGCGTCGACTTCGTGACCCACACGATCGCGCGTGACGTGGCGACGCAAATGCAGATCCAGCTCGAGTTCTCGGCGGACGACGGCGATTGAGGGGGCGCGCCGTGTCCCGCATCGACACCCAGCGGCGCCGCTGGCTGCAGGCCCTGGCGGTGACTGGCGCCTTCCAGCACTGGGCGGCGCTGCCCGCCACCGCGCCCGCAGCCAAACCCTGGCGGCTGGCGCTGGCCTGGAGCGAGGAAGCATCGAACGCCGAGCGCGTTCAATGCACAGGGGTCTGGCAACAAGCTGGCGACCGCTTCGAGGTCACGGCCAGGCGCATCGTGCCAACGCGGGCCCACGGCCTGGCGCAACTGCCCTCGGGCGATCTGCTGACGGTGGCGCGTCGACCCGGGCTGTGGATGCAGCGCTGGGGTGCCGACGGCACGCTGCGTCAAGAAGCCTGGGCCGAGCCCGGCCGCCAGTTCAACGGCCATGTGCTGCCGTCGGCCGATGGCCGCGTGCTTTACAGCACCGAGCAGACGCACGACGGCGGTGCCGGTTGCATCGCATTGCGTGACCCGCTGACCTTGGCGCTGCGCGACGAGTGGCCGACCGGTGGCACGGACACGCACCAGATGCTGCGCGTCGGCGACCAGCTCTTCGTCGCCAACGGCGGCGTGCCGACACGGCCCGAGACCGGCCGCGCCAAGCTGGCGCTGCCGACGATGGATTCGTCGTTGGTCATGTTCGACCTGCGCACCGGCCAGCGCCACGGCCCGTGGCGCTTGACCGATCCGCGGTTGTCACTGCGCCACCTGGCCTGGCATGCGCCGAGCCGCACGCTCGGTATTGCGCTGCAAGCCGAACACGATGACCCGGCGCAGCGCGCCAGCGCGCCGCTGCTGGCGCTGTTCGACGGCGAGAAGCTGCACGCAGTCCCGGCGCCGGCTGACCGGCCCGTGGCCGGCGCCGGTTACGCCGGCGACATCGCCGCCACGCCGGACGGCTTCGTGCTCAGCGCCTCGCGCGCCGGCGCGTTGATGGGCTGGTCGCTGCGCGACGGCTGGACGGCCCCGGTGCCGCTGGCCGAAGCCTGCGCGTTGGCTGCTGCCGCGGAAGTGAATACCACTTGCGCGTTAGGTGCCGAACGGGCCTGGGCCGGTGGTCAGCCGATCGCCTTGCCGCCCGGCTGCAAACCCGACAACCACGTGCTGATCCTCTGACGGCGCGCAAGTCGGAACTGCCCTATCTTGAGGCAGCTCCGGTATCATCGCGCCCGTTGGTGCTCGCACCGGCCCTCCGGCCGGCGCAGTTCAACGGGAAGCAGGACGGGTCGCGTCAACGGCAACACCCCAACCTGCGCTGCCCCCGCAACGGTAAGCGGCAAGAGAGCCCTCCAGCCCTCTGCCCGTGACACACACCCACTGGACGCCTGTCGTGCGTCTGGGAAGGGTTCACGGGACCACGCCGCCAGCCCGGATACCGGCCAACAAGGTGGCGTGCCGCTCATCGAAGCGGCGCGCTGTGAAGTGCGAGCCGGCGGGGAAGCCGGCATGCACGCCTGCAGTACGTTCCGTTCCCCATGTCTTCCTTGCGACCCCGGCATTGCGCCGCCCTGGCGTTGGCTTGCGCCGTGCCTGCTCTTTCCTCCGCCCAGACCACCACCGCCGTCGTGGCCGCCGATGCCGCCGCCGGCGAACGCATCGTCGTCACCGGCTCGCGTGAGCCGACCGCGGCCAGCCGACTGGCCGGTGACATCGTGGTCATCGACGCCGAGCAGATCCAGGCCTCGACCGCCGATTCGCTGGAAGACCTGCTGCGCCGCGAGGCCGGCGTGCAGCTCTCGCGCAACGGTGGCCCCGGCGCGTCGGCCGGAGTGTTCATGCGCGGCACGGCTACCAGCGGCACGCTGGTGCTGGTGGACGGCGTGCGCATCGGCTCGGCGACGCTGGGCCAGGTCGAGTTCGAGGGGCTGAGCCTGGGCGCGATCGAGCGCATCGAGGTGCTGCGCGGCCCCGGCTCCAGCCTCTACGGTGCCGACGGCGCTGGCGGCGTGGTGCAGATCTTCACCCGCCGTGGTGATGGCAAACCGCACGTCAGCGCCTGGCTGGCCGCCGGCCAATACGGTGCCGGCGAAGCGTCGGTGAGCGGCAGCGGCCGCTTTGGCAACCTGGACGCTGCCGCCTCGCTGTCGCACGAGCAGCTCGACGGTGTTTCGTCGCTGCGCCCGGGCGACCAGTACGGCAACTACAACCCCGACAAGGACGGCTCGCGCCGCAACACCGCGCAGGCCCAGTTCGGCTGGCAGCCGGCCGAGGGCCACCGCATCGGCTTGAACCTGCTCAGCAGCAAGCTCGATGCGCGCTACGACGCGAGCGAGTTCCTGCCGCCGGACTTCACGCAGGACGCAACGCCCGACTTCCACAACAAGCTCGACAACAACCTCGCGGCCATCGACTACCGGGCCGAGTGGAGCAAGGCCTGGGTCACCACGCTGCGCGCGTCGACGCAAGAAAGCGACCTGCACAGCGGCGGCACGCAGATCGACGAGTTCCGCACCCGCCGTTCGCAACTCGACGCGCAGGCCACCTGGCGCTTCGCCAGCGACCAGGCCCTCACGCTGGCCTATGAGGGCTTGACCGAGAAGGCCCATTCCACCGCCTTCGCGGCCGACGTGAAGCGCGACAACAACGCGCTGGTGCTGGCCTATGCCGGCAAGCTCGGCCCGGTGCAGACGCAGCTCGACCTGCGGCACGATGACAACTCGGCCTACGGCGACGTCAACACCGGCCGCATCGGCGGCTCGTTCGAGCTGGCCAAGGGCTGGCGCCTGCGGGCACTGGCCGGCACCTCGTTCCGCGCACCGAGCTTCAATGACCTGTACTACCCCGGCTATGGGGTGCCGCCCGATACCGAACCCCCCGACGTCAGGGTCGGTCCCGAGCGCGGCCGCAGCGTCGAGCTCGGTGTCGAAGGCCGCTGGCCCGGCTACGACCTGAGCGCGACCGCGTGGCGCAACCAGATGCGCGACCTGATCGGCTACCAGCCCGATGCCACGCAGTGCCCGGACGACCCGGCCTACATGTTCGGCTGCGCCGCCAACATCGCCCGTGCCCGGCTGCAGGGCTTCACCTTCAACGGCGGTGCCCAATGGGGTGACTGGCAGTTCCGCGCGCAGCTCGATTTCGTCGATGCGAAAGACAGCGACACCGGTGCACGCCTGAACCGCCGCGCCGCCTACCAGGCCAGCCTGAGCGCCGACTACATCACCGGCGACTGGCGCTTCGGTGCGGCCGTGCTGCAGGTCGGCAAGCGCCCGGACAATGGCGCCACGCTGCCCGAAGAGACCACGCTGGACCTGAAGGTGCGTTGGCAGTTCGCGCGCCAATGGTCGCTCGAGGCCAAGGTGATCAACGCCACCGACGCCGACCTGCAACCGGCGCGCGACTACCAGGGCCTGGGTCGCCAAGCCTGGCTGGGCATCCGCTACAGCCTCTGACCTCACGAAGCGTCCAAGCATGCATGAGCTGATCCTCGGTGGCCAGAAAAGCGGCAAGTCGCGCTGCGCGGAGCAGCGCGCGGCCGATTGGTTGGACCAGAGCGCGGTGCGCGAGGCCTGCCTGATCGCCACCGCGCTGCCGGGTGATGTCGAGATGCAGCAGCGCATCTCGCGCCACCAGGCCGATCGTGCGCGGCGCGTGCCCAAGCTGACGACGATGGAGGTGCCGTACGCACTGCCGCAGGCGCTGCGCGAATACAGCGCGCCGCGCCGCTTGCTGGTGGTCGACTGCCTGACGCTGTGGTTGACGCAGCTGCGCATGCCGCTGAGCGGCCCGGCGTTGGGTGATGCGGCCTGGCTGGCGCGCCAGGCGGCGCTGTGCGATGCGCTGCGCGCCGCGCCGGGGCCGATCGTGGTGGTCTCGAATGAAATCTCGCTCGGCCTGTCGCCGCTGAGCCCCGAAGCGCGCCAGTTCGTCGACACGCTGGGCAAGCTGCACCAGCGTGTCGCACTGGCCTGCGACAGCGTCACCTTGATGGTCGCCGGCATCGAGATGCCGGTGAAGCGGCCATGACGATACGCCGCGTGTTCACTGCACTGCTGCTGTGCTTTGTCACCACGGCGGCGACGGCCGGTCCCGCCATCGTGCTGCGCGACGACGGTGGCGCCGAGCACCGCCTGAGCGCGCCGCCGCAGCGCATCGTCACCCTGTTGCCGTCATTGACCGAGAGCGTTTGTGCGCTCGGTGGCTGCGCACGCTTGGTTGGTGTCGATCGCTATTCGAACTGGCCCGACAGCATCAAGGACCTGCCGCGTCTGGGCGGGCTCGAAGACGCGCAGGTCGAACGCATCGTCGCGCTGAAGCCCGACGTGGTGCTGGCCGCCAAATCAGCCCGTGTCACCGAGCGGCTGCAAAGCCTGGGCCTGCGTGTCGTGCTGGTCGAGTCGCAGACCCATGCCGATGTGCGGCGCTCGCTCGGGCTGATCGCGCAGCTGCTGGGCACGCCAGCGGCGGCTGAGCGCGCCTGGTCTGCGATCGAGGCTGAATTCCAAAACGCCGCTGCGCGCGTGCCGCTGGCGCGGCGGGGGCAAAAGGTGTACTTCGAGGTCGCGTCCGACCCTTACGCCGCGGGCGCCGCGTCGTTCATCGGCGAGACGCTGATCAAGCTCGGCCTGGGCAACATCGTGCCGCCCGAGCTGGGGCCATTTCCGCGCCTGAACCCCGAGTACGTGGTGCGGGCTCAGCCCGACATCATCATCGCGTCGCAACAGGCGCTGCAGTCGATGGCCGGTCGGCCCGGCTGGCCCGCGCTCAAGGCTTTGCCGCGCCAAGCCTGCGGCTTTGCCGAGGCGCGGTACGAGCTGTTGATTCGCCCGGGCCCGCGCATGGGCGAGGCGGCCGGCGCGTTGGCCGACTGTGTGGCCGGCCTGCCCGTAAAGACTGCCGCTGCTGCGAGCGCCAAGGACGGCCAGTGAGCGCAACGCTCGTGCCGCCCGCGAACCCGATCGCCGCGCCGGTACTGGCCGACGCAACCCGCCGGCGTCGCCTGCTGTTGACGCTGTGGGCGCTGGCTGTTGTCCTCGCGTTGCTGGGCCTGGCAGCTGGGCCCTCGGGCCTGTCGTGGTCGGCCTGGGTGGCCGATGTGGGTGGTGACCAGGCGATGTTGATCCTGGGCCAGATCCGCGCGCCGCGCACGCTCGGGGCCTGGGGCGTGGGCGCCATGCTGGGACTGGCCGGTGCGATCGCTCAAGGCCTGTTCCGCAACCCATTGGCTGACCCGTATCTGCTCGGCACTGCGGCCGGCGCCGGGCTGGCGGTGGTGCTGGTGCTGGCTGGTGCGTCGTTAGGCGGCGTGGCCATTGGCCTGGCCACCGCACAGTGGCTGGCGCGTTTGGGCATGGTGCTGGCCGCCTTTGTCGGCGCACTCGGCGGCCTGACGCTGACCTTGATGCTGGCGCGCGGGGCGCACGAGCCGATGCGCTTGCTGTTGGCGGGTGTGGTGGTCGCGGTAGTGCTGGGCGCGGTCAGCGACCTGGTCACGACGGTGTCGCCCGAGGCGCTGCGTGGCAAACAGTTCTTTCTGCTCGGCAGCACCGGCTTCCTCGGCTGGAGCAGCGTCTGGGTGCTGGCTGCCGGCCTGGCCGTTGCGTTGCCACTCGCGCGCCGCTATGCGCGCGCGCTGGACGCATTGACCTTGGGCGAAGACAGCGCCGCGAGCCTCGGGCTGGACCTGCCGCGCATCCGGCTGGTGTTGGTCGGGCTGCTGGCCTTGGCCACCGGCCTGGCGGTGTCGCAGGCCGGCCTGGTCGCGTTCGTCGGTCTGGTTGCACCGCACCTGGTGCGTCGCCATGCGCCGGCACCGCAGGCCTTCACGCTGCTGGCCAGCGCGGCGATGGGCGGTGTGCTGCTGCTGGCGGCCGACGTGCTGGCGCGCTGCGTGATCGCGCCGCAGGAGCTGCCGGTCGGCGTGTTGWCCGCGGTGCTCGGCGGCGGCTACCTGATGCGGCTGCTGAAGCGGCAGACCAGCGAATGAACCACCACGACAGCCTGAGCGCGTTGGGCTTGAGCGTGCAGCTCGGTGGCCGGCCGGTGCTGCGTGATGTGTCGTGCCGCTTGCAGCGCGGCTGGACGGCGATCGTCGGCCCCAACGGGGCCGGCAAGTCGACGCTGTTGCGCACACTCGCCGGGCTGTTGCCGCCGCAGAGCGGGCGAGTCGAGCTGGACCGGCAGCCGCTGCTGAACCTGCCGCCACGCGAGCGCGCCCGGCGCATCGCCTGGCTCGCGCAGACCAGCGCGGTGACCGGCGAGCTGACCGCACGCGAGACCGTGCAACTCGGCCGCCTGGCTCACCTGGGCCTGTTCGCCACGCCAACCGCGGCCGACGAAGCGGCGGTCGACGCGGCGATGCATGCCACCGAATGCGAGGCCTGGGGCTCACGGCGCCTGCACGCCTTGTCCGGCGGGGAACGACAGCGTGTGCTGCTGGCGCGAGCGTTGGCCACTGGCGCGCCGGCGCTGCTGCTGGACGAGCCGACGACTCACCTCGACCCTCCGCACCAGGTGGCGCTGGCGCTGCTGATGCGCCGGCTGGCCGCCACGCACACACTGGTCAGCGTGCTGCACGACCTGACGCTGGCGCTGCGGGCCGACCGTGTGCTGGTGCTGCGTGACGGCACGCTGCAGGCCGATGGTGTGCCCGGCGATCCGGCGTTGCATGCGGCGCTCGAAGCCAGCTTCGACCACGCCATCCACATCGACACCACCCGCAGCGGCCGGCCAGTGGCCTTGCCGCGGCTGGACGACTGAAACGACTCTTCCATGCAAATCGAATCACCCCCGACCGAACGCAGCAGCGACAAGCCCGATGGCGAACGACGCGGCCTGTTCATCGTCCACACCGGCGATGGAAAGGGCAAGAGCACGGCTGCCTTCGGCCTGGCGCTGCGCGCTCATGGCCGCGGCAAGCCGGTCAAGATCTACCAGTTCATGAAGGTGCCGAGCGCACGCTTCGGCGAGCACCGCATGTTCGAGCAGCTCGGCGTGCCGATCGAAGGCCTGGGCGACGGCTTCAGCTGGAAGAGCAAGGACCTGGAACATTCGGCCCAGCTCGCACGCGACGGGTGGGCACGCGCCGAGGCGACGATTCGCGCCGGCGAGCACTTCCTCGTCGTGCTCGACGAGATCATGTACCCGCTGCGCTACGGCTGGTTGCCGCTGGAGCCGGTGCTGGTGGCCTTGCGGGAGCGGCCCGCAAACGTCCATGTGGTGTTGACCGGCCGCAACGCACCGCAGGAACTGATCGATGCAGCCGATACAGTGACCGAGATGCACCTGATCAAGCACCACTTCGCCGCCGGCGTGCCTGCGCAACGTGGCATTGAAGACTGACATGACGCTGCAGCGCGTGTGTTGGCGTTCGGACTGCCGAGGTGGTGGCGGCAGGGCGGCGGCGGTGCCTCCGTTCTCCGGCCCACGCTCGCGGGGCACGGCCGTGGCGCGCGACAGACGGTTGTGTCAACACCGTGGTGCCCGGGCGCTGTCGTGCCGACCGCGAATGGGGCCTGCGCCCGGAGGCACCACCACCGCCCTGCAAACACCGTCCGTGGCATGGCACGCACATGCAAGCCACCACGGTTCCATGGTGGGTGGCTCGGGGGTGCGGGCGCAGGCCCCATTCGCGG
>NZ_JBFUGE010000058.1:0-20306 GCF_056403075.1 Ideonella sp. P3_A4
CCTGGTGGGCCAGGCGCGGAACGAGTTGGGCTTGGGCACTGCGAGCATCGGCGCCGGCACACCCGGCAGCCTGACGGCCGAAGGCTTGATCAAGAACGCCAACTCGACCTGCCTGAACGGCAGGCCGTTGCAGCGTGACTTGGAAGCTGCGCTGGGTCAGCCGGTGGCGCTGGCCAATGACGCGAATTGCCTCGCGCTGTCTGAAGCCACCGATGGCGCGGGCGCCGGCGCGGCGGTGGTTTTCGCGGTGATCCTGGGCACCGGTGTTGGCGGCGGCATCGCGGTCCATGGCCGGGTGCTCAACGGCCCCAATGGCCTGGCCGGTGAATGGGGCCACAACCCCTTGCCCTGGGCCACGGTGGCCGATCCGCGCTGGCCCTGCTACTGCGGCCAGTCGACTTGCATCGAGATGCTGCTCAGCGGTCCGGGCCTGGCGCGCGACCACCACCCGCAGCCGGGTGGCCCGAATGCGAGCCAGATCGCGGCGCTGGCGGCCGGCGGTGATGCGGTCGCACAGGCCACGCTGGCCCGCCATGCCGAGCGCTTGGCGCGCGCGTTGTCGCACGTGATCAACCTGCTGGACCCGGACGTCATCGTGCTCGGCGGCGGCTTGTCGCACATGGCGCATCTGTACGACACGGTGCCGCGGTTGTGGGGCCAGCACGTTTTCGCCGCTGGTGCGGCTGGCCAGCCGCTGCACACGCAACTGAAGCCGGCGTTGCATGGTGATTCGTCCGGCGTGCGCGGTGCCGCCTGGCTGGGCCGGACGATGCTGCGCTGATTTGATGCGTTAGCTGGCGAGGCCGAGCTGATCGGCCCAGTGCCGCGTCAGCGGCGTCATTGGCTTCGCCAGGCGGCGTTCGTTCAACAACGCCCGCCCGACATGGCGGTGGCTGGCACGCGAAGCCGCAGCCAGCAGCGTCTGGTCGATCAGGTCGCGCTGGGCATGGCTGCCACCGATGCGTTGGACCTGCCCGCGCGCCGCGTGCAAGGCGGTGACAGCGGCGTCGGCGTCGCCATGCGCAAAGGCCAGCAGGCCGCGCATCAGTGGCAGACCAACTTCACGCGCGACTGCGTGGTTGCTGCGCCGCGCGTCCTCGGGCGTCATCGCGCGGGCAGCGCAGCGGGCAATCCAACTTTCAGCGCGCAGCAGTTCGTCGGCGCCGATCAGCGCGACCAGCACGTGCAGGTCGTTGAAGGCGTAGTGGCCGGCGTCCTCGTCGTTCGGCTGCCAGTCGCGCAGCAGCTCGACGAAGCGCGCTCCGACGTCGATGCCCAGCAGATGCATGCGCCACAGCAGCGCTGCCGCGTCCAGCCGCTGCAAGGTGATCTGCAGCGCCGGGCCGCTGAGGTGCGCGTCGATCAGGCGCTGCACGCCGGGCACATCCAGCGCTTCCAGCCGGAACAGCCCCATGTGCCACCACAGGTGGCCAGCAAAGCCATTGCCTTCGGACCAGCCGGGCTGATGCTGGCGCAGCCAGGCGGCGCCGTCTTCGAAACGGCCCTGCATTTCCATCACGTGGGCCACGGCGTGCACGGCCCAGGGCACACGTGCATCACCGGCCACCGCTCGCCGCCCAGCCTCTTCGGCCTGCGGGTAGAGGTTGCATTCCTCCAGTCCGAAGGCGTACAGCCCAAGCACGCAGGGGAACAGTGGATCGGCTTCGCTCCACTCGGGCAGCGCGCGGGCCGGGCGCAGGCGCAGGCTGTGGGCATCGCCGCGGTAGAAGTCCCACAGCTGCGCCCACTGCAGTGCGAGCCCATCGCGCGGGTGCTCCAGCAGCAACTCGTCCCAGATGCGGCAGGCGTGTTGCCAGCGGCCTTCGGCGATCGCGCACTGGGCTTCGAAATGGGCTCGCTCACGCTGCGGCGCGTCCTGCAGCAAGGGCTCTGCCGCTTGGAGCAAGCGCAGCGCTTCGGCCTCGTGTTGCGGCTCGGTCAGGGTGAGCAGAAAGCCCGCCTGCATCACCAGCGGCAAGGCCCAGCCGGGATCGGCCGACTGCGCGGCTTCCAGATCGGCCAGTGGTGTGTCGAAGAACGACATCATCCGCCACAGCGCGGTTTCGACGCGGTCGGCCGCTTCGTGCGAGGCGGTGCCCAGGCGGTTGTCGCGTGGGTCCACGAGCCTGGGCAAGGCGGTCGGCAGCGTCATGATGCGGACTGTAGTGGATGCCGCCAGCCGCCTTTTTCAGCCTGGCAAGACGGGGCCGGCGGGCAGTGGGCCGCGCAGCTGTTCCCACAACCGCGCCACGCGCAGCACGCCGAGGTCGTCATGCCGATGGCCGACGATCTGCAGACCGATCGGCAAGCCATCGCTGGACATCGCGGCCGGCACCGAGATCGCCGGCTGCTCGCTGAAGTTGAACGCCACCGTGTAGGCCACGTGTTCGAACGGCCGCTCGGGGTCGTTGAGCGGGCTGGCCTGTTCGGCGGCAAACGCGACGTCCGGGCTGACCGGTGCCAGCAGCACATCCAGCCCTTGCAGCGCGGCAACTGCGRCGTCGCGCAGCGCGCCCATCTGGCTGTAGCCGGTGAAGACCTCTTCGCCGCTCAGATGTTCGCCGCTGGCGATCCACTGACGGATGTACGGCAGCACCTTGGCCTGCCGCTCGGGTGGCAGCGCGCGGTAGTCCAGCCACGAGCGCATGCGCCAGAAGCGGTCCAGCCCTTCGATCATCTTGCGGCTGCTGAACGGCGCGATCGGAACCACGGTCGCACCGGCGGCCTCGAAAGTGGCTGCGGCCGACTCGACCGCTGCACGCACCTCGGGCTGCAAGACGTCGCCCCAGCCTGCATCAAGCCACAGGCCGATGCGCAGGCCGCGTGCGTCGCGCTCCAGGGCCATCCAGTCGATTGATTGCGCCGGCAGGCTCATCGCATCGCGCCAGTCGGGGCGGCTCAGCACGCTCATGGCAAGTGCCGCATCGGTGACATTGCGGGTCATCGGCCCGGCCACGCGGCCGGCGTAGGGCGGCTTGATCGGCACACGGCCGAGACTTGGCTTGAAACCGACGACACCACACCAGTGCGCCGGCAAGCGGATAGAGCCGCCGATGTCTGTTCCGAGGTGAATCGGCCCGTAGCCGGCAGCGGCCGCCGCACCAGCACCAGCGCTGGATCCGCCCGGGTTCTTCGCCGGGTTCCACGGATTGCGCGTGAGCCGATGAAAGCTCGACAGGCCCGATGACAACATTCCCCAGTCGGGCATCGTCGTCTTGCCGAGCAGTACTGTGCCCGCCTCGCGCAGGCGCGCGGCAGGTGGTGCGTCGTCGACGGCGGGCACCAGCTCTGTGGCCGCACAACCCAGCGGCACCGGCACGCCGCGCGTGGCGATGTTCTCCTTCAAGGTGACCGGTACGCCGTCCAGCGGACTCAGCGCCTGGCCGGCCTGCCAACGCTGTTCAGCGGCGCTCGCCTGGGCCAAGGCCTGCTCGGGCTCGTGCCGCCACAAGGCGGCAATGTGGGGCTCCCAGCGTGAAATGTGATCGGTCAATGCCTGCGTCACTTGTTTGGGTGACAAGCGGCCCGCGGCATAGGCGGCGGACAGTTCGAAGGCGGTCAGTTCGTGCAATTCGGCCATGACAAAAGGGCTCGCGAGCAGCGCCGCGCGATGGTTGGTGCAGGCCTCATCTTCGCCGACGGAAGGGGTCGATTTGCCAATGAAAACGGTCAATGCTGCAGTGCACCGATGCCGCTTTATTGGAAAGTTATGTTGCGCGTCAGCCGGGCCGTGAACGGGACGTCAACCGAGGGTCAACCCGGTCCCCATGAACTGGGGATATAAACGATTTCATACCCACTTTCACAATCACTTACCCACTCCAAACGCTGTAAGCAAACCAGCAACCAGTTGGCTCTTGCATCGAGGGCGGGACACAGTCAACACAACTTCCGGAGCATGTTTATGAAGAAGATTGTTTCTCTGCTGGCCCTGCTGGGCGCGTTCGGTGCTGCTAACGCACAATCATTCCCCCTTTGTGTCTCCTTCGCTCCCGCCGGTTACTGCGACGCCATGCAGTACGACAGCGCGACTTCGGCCACCTGGAAGAACTATGACTGTGGCGGCTCCGCGGGCGCGCAGACCAAGGCTGTTTACGCCAAGGGCAAGACCGTCTGCAAGGGCGCAAAGGGTTGCAACCCTTCCGCCGCTTACGGTTGGGATGTGCTCAAGTGGAAGTTCAAGTTCGCTCAGAACACCGGCACGCTGACCGGCATTTCCGGGGGCACGACAACCGTGCTCCAGCAAGATATGCCCATCGCCGTCGCCGCTGGTGCATGCAGCGTCGCCAATCAGGCCAAGGGCGGCGCCTCGTCGCTGTCGCGCTGAGGACCTGCATCGGATGACGGTGTGACGTGCCGGCGCCCTGCCGGTGCGTTGCACGCCAGCCCGAACATGGGGGCGGAGAGATCCGCCCCCATTTTCATTTCCCTTTGCGACCGAGGCTGTGTGGAAACGCTCCTGCGCTGATCGGATCACAGCTCTCGCCAAGGCACTGTCGTAGTCGTCCAGCTGCGAGCGGCCCACGCGCGCGGCATCTCTCGATCGGTCGGCTTCAGTGCGTCGGATTTCCAGGTCTCGAAGGCGCCTCCAAGGGCACAAAGCCCTCGATCCAGAAGTAAGCAGCTTCCAAACGGCGGCCCCCGGGGCCGTCTGATGGCTGATCAAGCCGCCATGGCGCAAGCCCGGCGGCTTTTCCGTTGGTGCTCACTTCCCACGCAGCTTGGCCCCGACCTTCGCCGACGACGTGACATATGAGCGAGGGCGATGTTTCAATGGCGTGAATGCCGCAGACATTAGACGTTAGCTATCGAGGCTCCAACCCCCTAGAACGCGGTAACCAAGGGTCTTCCCGACACCCCTTGAACAGGGGATATAAACGGTTTCAAAGCCCCTCACACAATCGGCGCACCCACTCAGCGCATTGCAAGGACTTAAGCAGTTAGTTGGTACTTGCGTTCGAGGGCGGGACACACTTGTCCACAAACTTTCGGAGCACACTTAATGTTGAAGAGCAAGATCGTTTCTTTGCTGGCTCTGCTGGGCGCTGTCGGCGCTGCACAAGCGGGCGTTCCCGCGAATATCCAGTTTGATGGTTACTGTGATGGCATGACCGGCCTGACGAAGGTCGACCCGAGCGGTGCAACCGGCACCTGGTCCAACCTCGACTGCGCCGGCACGAATGCAGCCGTCGGTGGCCCGCAAGGCAAGGGCAAAGGCGAATCAGCCGTTGGTTTCGTGATGGGCTCATACGGTGTCGGCGCAGCGTTTGGCGCTGAGTTCACCTGGGTCGTCAACAAGGACGGCACCTGGACCGTCTATCGGTCGAATGACGGCGCCTACATCAACCACGGCACGTGGACGGCCGTGGCGGCCGGCGCCGCCGCAACGAAGGGCACGAAGCCCGCCGTCGCACCGTAAGTTGACGATCGGTGCGGCGGCCTGACAGGCTGCACCTGTCCAACTCCTTCCGAGGCCGCCTGGGTTCGCCCTGGCGGCCTTTTATTTTGGCGCCCGGCCGGCGCCGGCTACTCCCAACGCAGCGCCGACAAGTCGTTGGCGAAGATTGGTGAGTGGGCCCACAACCCTTTCAGACCCTTCTTCGCCACCACCACCTGGGTCGGGTTGAAGATGTAGACGTTGACCGCGTCTTGCGCCAGCTGGCGCTGGATGTCACCGAGCAGCTGGGCGCGGTCCTTCGGGTTGGTGCTGGCGGCATGCCTGGCCACCAGGTCGCGGAAGGCCTTGCTGTCGTAGCCGTAGTAGTACTTAGGGTCGGTGTAGATCAGATAGTCGAGCGGCTCGACATGGTTGATCACCGTCAGGTCGAAGTTGCCTTTGTAGGCGCCTGACAGCCACTGCGCCCATTCGACGTTCTCGATCTTCGCGTTGACACCGATCTTTGCCAGCTGCGCCGCTATCACTTCTCCGCCGCGACGCGCGTAGGGCGGGGGTGGCAGCGTCAGCGTCACCTCCAACGGTGTCTTCACGCCTGCCTCCTTCAACAGGGCCTTGGCCTTCTCGGGGTCGTAGGGCGTGACACCCGTCAGGTCCACGTAGCCCGCATCGGTCGGCGCCATGTGGCTGCCGATCGGCTGGCCAAAGCCGTCCAGCACGCCGGCGATGAAGGCCTTCCGGTCGATCGCGTGGGCCAGCGCGCGCCGCACGCGCACGTCGTCAAACGGTTTGTGCTTGTTGTTGATCGCGAGGATGCCCTTGCCCGCGGTCGAACCGGTGGTCACGCTGAAGCGCGGATCGGCCTTGAACTGCACCAGGCTCTGTGTCGCCAGCCCGCGCGGGAACGCGTCGACATCGCCTGCCAGCAGCGCGGCCACTTGGGCAGCGGCGTCGTTGATGATGCGGAACGTCACTTTGTTCAGCTTCACGGCGGCCGCATTGCGGTAGTCCGGGTTCTTCACCAGCGTGACCGAGACCCCCTTCTTCCAATCCTCGAAACGGTAGGGGCCAGTGCCGATCGGGCGCGACGCGGTGGTGGCCGCGCTCTTCGGGTCCAGGATCACGGCGGGGTTCTCGCCCAGGCGGAACAGCAGGTTCCCGTCGGCATGGTCCAGCGTCAGGATCACGGTGTACGGGTCGGGCGTGGCGATCGAGGTGATGTTGTCGAACAGCCCCTTCTTCAGCTTGTTGGTCGAGCCCTCAGCCTTGGCGCGCTCGAAGCTGAATTTCACGTCGCTGGCGTCGAAGGCTTCGCCGTCGTGGAAGCGCACGCCGTGGCGCAGCCGGAAGGTGTAGCTCTTGCCGTCCGGGTCCATCGCCCAGCCTTCGGCGAGCAACGGTGAGACGCCGCCGTCGACGTTGACCTTCATCAGCCCTTCGAGCACGTTGTAGTGCACGACCTCGCCGATCGCTGCGGCCGGCGCCACCGTCGGGTCCAGCCCGGTCGGCTCCAGCACCATGCCGATCACGGCGCTGGTCTTGCCGGCTTGGGCCTGCGCCGAGAGAGGCAGTGCGGCACTTGCGGCGAGGGCGAAAGCGGTCAGCGCACATTGGGTTCGGGTCATCGTTCAGCTCCTTCCCTGTGGGATCGTGATGGTGCCGCAGGCGTGGCCGTGGCGTCGGTCGCTACAGGCCCGCTCCGTCGAGCGCAGCTTGCACCAGCGCCTGGGTCACCGGGTGGCGGGGGCCGTTCAACACAGCACCCGTCTCGCCCTGCTCGACGACTCGGCCGTGGTGCAGCACCAGCAGGTCGTCACACAGCCACTGCACGACAGTCAGGTCATGGCTGATGAACAGGTAGCTCACGCCAAAGCGTTGCTGCAACTCGCGCATCAGGTTCAGCACCTGGGCCTGCACCGACACGTCGAGCGCGCTGACCGGCTCATCGGCCACGATCAAGCGCGGCCGCGTGATCAGCGCCCGCGCAATCGCCACCCGCTGCCGCTGGCCACCCGACAGCTCGTGCGGGTAGCGCGTGGCATCGGCCGGCGACAGGCCAACGGCTTGCAGCATCGCGCTCACCTGGTCTGCCTGTTCGGACAGCGACATCGGCGGCAGCAGGGCCAGCGGCTCAGCGATCGAGCGGCCGACCGGGCGGCGCGGGTCGAGTGAGCCGTACGGGTCCTGGAACACCATCTGAAAGCCCACCCGCGCCTGGCGCAACGTGGGCGCAGCCAGGCGGTGCAGATCCAGCCCTTCGAAGTGCACCGCGCCGGCACTGGGGCGGTCGAGCGCCATCACCAGTCGCGCCAGTGTCGACTTGCCGGAGCCCGATTCGCCGACCACGCCGAGGTTACGGCCGGCGGTCAATGCAAAGCTGACGTTATCGAGCGCCTGCAGCACAGGGGCGGGCCGCGTCAGGCGTTCGCGCGGCAGCCGGAAGTGGCGCGACAGGTGCCGGACCTGCAGCAGTGGCGGGTTCACGCGGCGGCCTTGTTCATGCCGACGGGGTGCAGGCAGCGCAGCGCGTGGCCGGCATCGCTCAATGCGTGTTCGGCCGGCGGGCCGGCGCGGCAATCGGCTTGCGCACGCTCGCAGCGCTCGGCAAAGGCGCAGCCGATCGGCCGCTCGCCCGGCGCCGGCACGCGACCCGGGATCGTGGCCAGTGGCACGTCGCGCGGTTGGCCCCAGCGCGGGCGCGCGGCAAACAGCCCGCAGGTGTAGGGGTGTCTCGGTGCCGCAAAGAGTTGCTCGGTCGGGCCCTGCTCGACCACCTGGCCGGCGTACATCACCATCAGCCGTTCGACACGCTGGGCCATCAACGCGAGGTTGTGGCTGATCAGCAGCAAGGCCATCCGGCTTTCGGCCACCAGCTCGGCGATCAGGTCCAGCACTTCGCGCTGCACGGTGGCGTCGAGCGCGGTGGTGGGCTCGTCGGCGACCAGCAGTTGCGGTTCACAGGCCAGCGCGATGGCCAGCAGCACGCGTTGGCGCTGCCCACCCGACAGCTCGTGCGGATAGGCATCGAGCCGGCGCGCGGCCTGCGGCAGGCGCACGCGCTCGAGCAGGCGCAGCGCTTCGGCCCGTGCGGCACTGGCGCTGAAACCGCGGTGCCAGCGCAGACCCTCACCGATCTGGCGGCCGATAGGGTGCAGCGGGTTCAATGCGCTCATCGGCTCCTGGAACACCATGCCAATGCGCGCGCCGCGCAGGCGGCTCCACTGAACTTCGTCGTCAGGTGCTAGCGGCTGACCGTCAAAACGCAGCTGGCCGCTGCGCGTGGCGCCTTCGGGCAGCAGGCCCATCACGGCCAGCGCTGTGAGGGATTTGCCGCAACCCGATTCGCCGATCAAGCCCAGCGTCTGGCCATGGCCGAGCGTGAACGACACACCATGCAGCACCTCCACCGGCCCGCGTGGGCCCGGCAGCGTGACGCGAAGCTGGTCGACCGCAAGCAGCGGTGTGTCCATGGTGTCGCGGGCGGCGGTCAGTAACGCGGATTCATGTACCAGTCCAGCGACTCGACCAGCTTCTGGTGCAGCGGGTCCATCGCCGGTGCGGTGATGTGCGGGTCGTTGTACTTGAAGGTCTTCAGCTCGGGCGCGAGCAAGGTCTGCACGCGCCAGCGGTCATAGTCGTCCAGGTGCGAACGCCCGGCGCGCGCCGCGATGTCGCGGTCGGCCGGCTTCAGCGCATCGGCCTTCCAGGTCTCGAAGGGCTGTAGCAGCGCGTCTTCCTCGACCTCGCCTTGTGCGTCGTCGGTGTCGAGCTTCAAGAAGCGTGCGATGCGGCCGAGCTCGCGGCCGGGGCGGGCCGACAGGTCTTCCAGGCGCACATACAACACGCGACCAGGCTGGCGCTCGTCGAATTCCCGCATCGAGGCCATCAGCCCGCGCCACTCGGCGCACAGCGCTTCGATCGGCCGCCACGCTTCGCCCCAGCCTTTACCGGGTTCGTTCAGCTCGCGCCGCGAGGCGAAGGCCAGTTCGGGATTGCGCACCATGCAGATGAACTGCGCGCGTGAAAACATGCGACCGATGCGTGGCGCGAAGAGGGCATGCAGCGGTGTCTTTTCGAGCCAGCGGCCGCGCAGCGCCTGGGTGCGGCTGCCCAGCTGCTCGGCCACCAGGCGCAGGAACAGGTCGCGGATGCGCACCGGGTCCATCGCCAGCAGGTCGCGGTAGTGCGCCATGTCGATCGGCAGCAGCTCCGACAACTCGCGCAGCAGACCGCGTGCGTTGGTCGGCGAGATGAAGCGATCGCGCGGGTGGTACTTGTCCAGGCGCTCGAAGAAATGGGTCTCGGGCAAGGTGGGCAGGCCCAGCTGCTCAGACACCAGGCGCTGGCACAGCGTGGTTCCGGAACGGGCGAAGCCGACGATGAAGACGGGCATGGAACTCCTTCTTGGTGGGGTCAGCGCGAGCGGGCCAGGCGCGGGTCCAGCAGGTCGCGCAGGCCGTCGCCCAACAGGTTCAGGCCGAGCACGGCCAACGCGATGGCGGCGCCAGGATAAACGGCCAGCGACGGCGCTTGGAACATCTGGGTCTGGGCCTCGGCCAGCATGCGGCCCCAACTGGGCCGTGGCGGTTGCGCGCCGAGGCCGAGAAAGCTCAACGCCGCCTCGCCGAGGATCGCGGTTGAAAACTGCACCGTCGCCTGCACGATCAGTACATTCGCGATGTTAGGCAGCACATGGTTGCGCGTGATGCCCCAGAGCCCGAAACCGGCGGCTCGCGCGGCCAGCACGTAGTCACGCGACCAGACCTGCAGCGCTGCCGCGCGCGTGGTGCGCGCGAACACCGGCACGTTGAAGACGCCGATCGCCACCACGCCGGTGACCAGGCCCGGGCCGTAGATGGCGGCCAGCAAGATCGCACTCAGCAGCGCGGGGAAGGCAAAGCCGAAGTCCGACAGGCGCATCACCGCCTCATCGATCCAGCCGCCTGATGCCGCAGCGAGCAGCCCGAGCAGCACGCCGGCACTGAGCCCGATCGCGACGGCGAACACGCCGACCAGCAGCGAGGTCTGGCTGCCGACCAGCAACTGCGCCGCGACATCGCGACCCAGACTGTCGGTGCCAAGCCAGTGCAGGATGTTTGGGCCCTGCAAGCGCGCGTTGATGTCGATCTCGGCCGGCGGCCAGGGTTGCCAGACGAGTGACAGCGCGGTGGTAGTCAACAGCAAGACCACGAGCAGCCCGCCCAGCATGAAGCTGCGGTGCCTCAGTGCGTGCCGGACGAATCCGTCGCCGCTCACGCGTGCGCCACTTTCAGCCGCGGGTCGATCGCCGCGTAGAGCAGGTCGACGATGAAGTTGACGACCACGACCATCGCGACCAGCAGCATCACGACGTCGCGCACGACAGCCAGATCGCGATTGGCCACAGCCTGGAACACCAGGCGCCCAATGCCGGGCAAGACAAAGACTTGCTCCACCACGACCGTGCCGCTGATCAGAAAGGCGAACTGCAGGCCGATCACCGTCAGCACCGGGATCATCGCGTTGCGCAGCACATGGCGCCACAGGGTGGCGCGCCGGCTCAGGCCCTTGGCGCGCGCTGTGCGCACATAGTCGTCGCGCATCACGTCGAGCACCGATGAGCGGACCCAGCGCGCGAGCACCGCGGCTTGCACCGCGGCCAACGCGACGGCGGGCAGCAGCAAGGCTTGCAGGCCGGGCCAAAAACCACCGCCTTCGGCCTCGGTCCAGCCTGGAAAGCCGCCGGCACTGAACCACTGCAGCTTCACGGAGAAAACCAGGATCAGCAGGATCGCCAGCCAGAAACTCGGCACGGCCAGGCCGAGCTGGGACAGTGTCATCACCACCACGTCGCCAGGCCGGCGATGGCGCGATGCGGCGTAGACGCCCATGGCCAGCGCGAGAGCGACGGTCAGCGCCATGGCCAGCACGGCCAGCGGTAGCGTGACCTGCAGCCGCTCGGCGATCAGCGTGGCGGTGGGGGCGTCGTAAGAGGTCGAGACGGCGCTGTGGCCGTGCAACCAGCCGCCCGCCCAATCGGTGTAGCGCTCGAGCGCTGGCCGGTGCAGCCCGAGCTTTGCTTCGAGGGCTGCAATCGACTCGGGCGTGGCCGAATCACCAAGAATCACTTGCGCCACATTGCCGGGCAGCAACTCCAGCACCGAAAAGATCAGTGCGGAGGCGGCGGCCAGCGTGGCCAGCAGGGTCAGCAGTCGCTTGAAAAGGAACAGACCCATGCGGGCGGTCGCGAGGCGGGAAGCGGCATCCTGCCAATGATGCAGGAAAGCGCCGCGTCCGGCCCGGTCGACCGGCCAAAGTCAGTGGCTCAGCGGTCTTGCTGGTTTTCGTGACGGGCGAGCGCGGCGAACAGGTCGGCCGCGAAACCCGGGTCGGTGTTCTGCACCGAGATCGCCAGGTGGCGCACATCGTCGGCGGACATGTCCTGGCTGCGCTTGGGCTGGTGGGTGAACAGACCACCCAGCAGGCGGCCGGCGGCGAGGAACAGGTCGGCAGCGGCGCGGGCGCCACGCGGAATGCTCAGCGTCGGGCTGTAGGTGAAAGTCTTGGAGGTGATGGCAGTCATGGTGAAACTCCTGAAAGTGCGGCTGGTGCCGCGGTGGCGGCTGGCTCAGCGGACAGCCGACGGGGTGCCGGCGGCTGTGTGGGATGGGGTCGCGGGGCGCGTGCGGGCGATATCTCGCAGCGCGGCGGCGAGCGCCGGGTTGGTGGATTGCAGTCGATCGGCTTGCTGCAGCAGTGCCGGCGCGGCGTGCAGCCGGCCAGTGGTTTCCATCGCCGCCCAGAGGCGGGCCCAACCGTCGGCCAGTTGCCGACGCAGCACCTGCTTCAGCGAAGCGGCGCGGCCGTGGGCCTTGTCAGCGTGCATCAGAGGAGAGTGGGTCAGCGAACTCATGGATCTCGCCGCTACAGACGGCGCCGGGTTGGATCAGATGGTGCAATCCTAGGGTTTATACGTACTACTGTCTACTGAATATTGTTCAGGTTAGGTATATATACATCGCATATCACTGCGCGCCATGAACTTCCGCACACTCGACTTGAACCTGCTGCGCGTGTTCGACACCGTGATGGCTGAAGGCAGCCTGACGCGCGCCGCACAGGTCCTGGCGATGACCCAACCGGCCGTCAGCCATGCCATCAAACGCCTGCACGATGCAATCGGCGAAGCGCTGTTCGAGCGCACTTCCCACGGCATGAAGCCGACTGCGCGGGCGCGGGCACTGTGGCCGCAGGTGCGCAGCGCGCTGGCGGGCCTGCAGCAGACCCTGGCGCCAGCCGAGTTCAACCCCCAGCACGACGCCGTCAACCTGCGGCTGGCGATGGCCGATGCGACCGCGGCCCTGCTGTTACCGCCGTTGGTTAGTGCGATTGAAGAGCAGCGGGCGCTTGCTAACTTACGTGTGCTGCCGCTCACCACCCGTGATCCCCGCGCGCTGCTGGAGCAAGGGGAATGCGACCTGGCCGTCGGCTACTTTCCCGAAGCGATCGCCCATGTCGACGCCCAGGGCGCCGACGCGAGCCTGCGTCACCAGCGTCTGTCGCAGACCCGCTATGTCTGCGTGATGCGTCGCGGCCACCCGCTGGCCGAGCCGGGCACCCTGAGCCTGGACGCTTACTGCGCGGCCTGGCACCTGCTGGTCAGCTTCTCCGGCCGGCCGCACGGCTTCGTTGACCAGGCATTGGCCGGGCTCGGCCGCCAACGCCGCATCATGCTGACGGTCAACCAGTTCTTCACCGCCGGGCTGGTGGTCACCCAGTCCGACTTGCTGACTGTGCTGCCGGAAAGCTTCGTCGCCGCCACCGGCTTCCAGGAACAACTCGTGACCTGCGAACTGCCATTCGAGCTGGGCCGGGTAAACATCGAGATGCTGTGGCACATGCGGCGGGATGCAGAGCCGGCGCACCGGTGGCTCAGGCGCTTGATTGATCCAGAGCGATAGGGAGCGTCGGCCAGCGGAGTCCCCGTGCCGACAATTCGTTGAGGTCAGGTCGTCACGAGCCATGTAGGCTTCGCGCCTTTCGCACCGCTTGCGGACGCGAAAGAGACCAACAATCTTGAGGGAGTGAACATGCGATCCAGCATGGTGATGAAGGGGTGCCTGCGCTCGGCGTGGGCAGCGATGGCAGCAACATGGGTCCTGGTCGCCTGTGGTGGCGGCGGATCGGGTGGCGACTCCGCATTCAAAGTGGCGCTGAAGGTGGACGGCGTCGCGGACGCGTCGAACCCGATAGACGTCGGCGAGACCACCACCATCACCGCGCCATCGGGCGCCACGCTGACTTTCGAATCGAACGGCGACGCCGTATGGACTCTTGCGGCCACGGGCAGCAGCTATGACGTCCGCACGGACTCGGCGCGCAGCAAGTCGATCGTCGTGAGCAGCAACGGTGGCGGTGGCTTGTCCATCGTGTTCGCGAACGCGGCCACGCCGTCTCAGAGATCGACGTTGAACGTGGTCGTCGAACCGAAGCATTTCGAGCGCGTGGCGATGACTGAAGGCGAAGTCGCCGATTGGGCCAACACCGTCGTGCTGTTGTCGGGTGGCACGCTCGATTCGCCGTACCGCCATCGTTCGGCGTTGATTGGCAGCGACGGTCACTATCGTCAGGACTCAGCCGTCGCATGGAGTCCGGACGAATTCACTTACCGCTACCTGTTCGACGCGGATGATCGGCAGACCGGCTACCAGGACCTGACTACCGGACATACATGCACCTACTCCGTTCCGTTGGCGGAGGTCAGTTACCCGTTGTACGTCGGCAAGACCTGGTCGGTCACTGCGCAGAAGACCTGCAACGACACCCCGGACGTTCGTGGGACGGCGACAACCAGCGTCGTTGAGGCCTTCGAGCCTGTCACCGTGGGTGCAGGGACACACGACACGCTGCGCATCCGCACGGAAACGACCTACTCCGGCTTGCCGGACAGCAATGTGCCAGGTGGCACCTTCACGGAGTCAGAAACCTGCTGGTGGGCCGTCGACCTCGGTCGCCAGGTCAAATGCGAAGCCACCCTGCGCTATCCAGCGGGTACCGCTGACCCCAAGATCGTCAGCCAGAGCCGGTCGCTCGTGGCTTTCGGGCACTGAGCTGCGGTGACGCCAAAAACAAGAACGGGCCACAAGGCCCGTTTTTGTTTTGGTGGGAGCGAGTCGCTCAGCCCGCCAGCACCGCCGCCATCGCCTCCGCCGTGCGCTCGACATTGCCGTTGTTCAGCCCCGCCACGCACATGCGGCCGGAGCGCAGCACGTAGACGCCGAACTCTTCGCGCAGGCGGTCGGCCTGGGCGACCGACAGGCCGGTGTAGCTGAACATGCCGCGCTGGGTCAGGAAGTAGCTGAAGTCGCGGCCGGGGACCTTGGCGCTGACGATCGCGTGCAGGCGCTGGCGCATTGCCTGGATGCGGGTGCGCATCGCGTCGACTTCGCTGAACCAGAGCGCCTTCAGCTCCGGCGTGCCGAGGATCGTCGCGACCAGTTGGCCGCCGTGCAGCGGTGGGTTCGAGTAGTTGCGGCGCACGGTGAACTTCAGCTGGCCCAGGACCAGCGAGGCTTCGGCGGCACTCGGGCACACAACGCTCAAGGCGCCGCAGCGCTCGCCGTACACGCTCATGCTCTTCGAGAACGAGTTCGCGATGAAGAACGACAAGCCGGCATCGGTCAGTGCACGTACGGCGTAAGCATCTTCCTCGATGCTGTCGCCGAAGCCCTGGTAAGCCAGGTCGAGGAACGCAAGCAGTTCGCGCTCCTTCAGCACCGGGATCAGCGCGTCCCACTGCGCCTTCGTCAGGTCGACGCCGGTCGGGTTATGGCAGCAGGCGTGCAGCAGCACCACACTCTTGGGCGGCAGCTTGGCCAGCGCGTCGCGCATCGCGTCGAAGCGCAGACCGCCGGTGGCGCTGTCGTAGTAGGGGTAGGTATTGACCGTCAGGCCGGCACCTTCGAAGACCGCCTTGTGGTTGTCCCAGGTCGGGTCACTGAGCCAGACCGCGCTGCCGGGGAACCAGGTCTTGATGAAATCGGCGCCGACCTTCAGGCCGCCGCTGGAGCCCACCGCCTGCATCGTCGCGATGCGGCCTTCGGCGATCGCTGGGTGGCCTTCGCCCCACAGCAGCTGCGGCACGACCGCGCGGAAGTTCGCCGCGCCTTCCATCGGCAGGTAGGGCTTCGGGCCGACGTGGGCGGCGAGCACTGCTTCGGCCTTGCGCACCGATTCCATCACCGGTATCTTGCCGGCGTCGTCGAAGTAGATCCCGATCGACAGGTTGATCTTGCCCGGGCGCGGGTCTTTCTGGAAGTCTTCGTTCAGCGACAGGATCGGGTCGCCGGCGTAAGGCGCGATGTGGGCAAACATGGGCGGGCTCTGGCTCGGGTGGATCGGAAGGCGGATTATCCGGCCAGCCATTCGAGCCAGCTGCCGTGGGGGTGTGAGCGGGCCAGCAACTGGTGACGGGGTTCTTGCGACCCGGGCGAGCTGAGGGTCCAGAAGGTGTGGCTCGCGGCCTCGGTGCGGGCCTCGCCCGGCAGGGGCGACAGGTCGGGCGCGAGACCGGTGGTTGCGTGGCAGCGTTCACCATCTTCAGCGCTCAGCCACCACAGGCCGTGCGACTGCACACGTTCCAGCACCCGCTGGCGGTGGTGCTGCAGGTCGTCGGCACCGAAGTAGGCCAGCACCCAGCTGTTGAACAGCACCGGCGTGGTGTCGGCTGGCAGTTGGCGCAGCCAATCGTCCAGCACCGCCAAGCCGTCCTCGGCCTGCCGTATCGGGTCGTGTGCCTCGCGGGCCAGCGCCGCGGCGGCCATCAGACGTTCGCTGCGCACGCGGTCGCTCGGCCACAGGCAGGCGCGCAGCCAGCGCATGGCGTCGTCATCGTGCGCATCGAGCGTGGCTTGGTCGACGCCTGTGCGGGCTGTCAGCCACCAAGCCGACTCGGCCAGCAAGGCCGGCGGCAGTGGCCTGTTCAGCACCCGGCAGGTCAGTTCGGGTGCAGCCGGGGCATTCGGTCCGACGCGGTGCAGCTCGCCCGCCTGTTGGTAGGCGATGCGGTAGCGGTCCACGCCCAGGTTCAGCCCGGCGCTGCAACCGAAGTCGAACAACGCCAGACGTTGCCGGCCGGACTGGCGCGCGATCTCGGCGAGCGCCGGCCACAGCACCGTGCAGCGGCCGATCTCGTTGGTTTGCGTGCGGTGGCTGGCCATCACGGCGCGCAGGGTCGGTTCGTGGACTTGCGCAAAAGTCTCCAGCGCCTCGAACAAGGCCTGGTCCGGCGCGCGGCGGCCGCCGACGCTGGCGTAGTAGGCCGCCAGCGCCGAAGCCGGCGCGCCGACCTCGGCATCTTCGAGCACCTGGGCGTGYAGTGCCGCCAGGATCAGCATGGCGCGCCGCTGCGTGGGTGGTGCCGCGTCCATCAGTGTCAGCAGCTGCGGCGAGCGGGCGATCAGCCGTGAAAGCATTTCATACAACGGCTCCTCGGGATAGTCGCGGCGCTCGACGCAACCCTCGAAGACGGCGGCCAACGGATGGTCCACCAGGGGCCGACCGGCGAACTCATTGAAAACCTGGGTGGGCATCGATGCATTCATGCCGGCCAGCATATCGACGCCATCGTGCATGAAATGTCGGGTACCCGACAATGGCTGGCACTGTTGAACCACCCCATGCGCGACGACCTGCTGGCCTTGCTGGCCGCCAACTTTCCCGAGGTAGCGATCCCGCCCGCTGCGCGCGCGACGCTGGGCCGGTTGGTGACGGTGCGCCAATGGCCGCGTGGGGCAGTTGTGTTTTCGCCCGGGCAGCCGACGACCGCGCTGTACGGCGTGCTGTCCGGCGAAGTCGAGATCCGTTTCGTGACCGTCGATGGGGCGGTGTCGGTGGTTGACCATGTGCCGGCGCCGCGCCTGTTTGGCCTGGCGTCGTTTGCCAGTGGCGTGCCGTCGAGCTATGAGGCTGTGGCCCGGCGCCCAACACGGCTGGCCGTCTTCGGCCCTGCGGCCTATGCAACCCTGCTGGAAGAGGTGCCAGGCATTGCGCGCGCGCTGCTGGCCGAACTGGCCCGGCGCCACGGCGAAACTCTGCGCCTGCTGGAGGCTGCGCGCCACTCTAGCGCGATTGAGCGCCTGACACTTGCCCTGGCCCAGTTGCAGAGCGACGGGCGCGTGCTGCGCACCGATGCGCGGGGCTGGCGCTGGCTGCGCAGCACCCAGGCCGAGTTGGCGGCACTGGCCGGGTTGTCGCGCCAGACTGTCAATGAGTTGATGACGGCCTTGGCGCGCCAGGGCCGTTTGCGGCCCGGCTACGGCGGGCTGTGGTTGCCGCCGCCCTGATCACGCAGACTCAGGATGCGGCCAGCGCGGCTTCGATGTCCTTGGCGATCTTGTCCGGCTCGTCCTGCGGCGCGTAGCGCTTGAGTACCTGCCCGTCGCGGCCGACCAGGAACTTGGTGAAGTTCCACTTGATCGCCTCGGTGCCCAGGAAGCCCGGCTTCTCGCCCTTCAGCCACTGCCACAGCGGGTGCGCGCCGCTGCCGTTGACCTCGACCTTGGCCATCATCGGGAAGTTGACGCCGTAGTTCATCTCGCAGAACGACGCGATCTCGTCGTTGTTGCCGGGGTCTTGCGCGCCGAATTCGTTGCTCGGGAAGCCGACGACAGTCAGGCCCTTTTCGCCGTAGCGCTCCCACAGGCTTTGCAAGCCCTTGAATTGCGGCGTGAAGCCGCACGCGCTGGCGGTGTTGACGATCAGCAGCACCTGGCCTTTGAACTTGCTCAAGGCCACGGGCTTGCCGTCGATGGTCTGGGCACTGAATTCGTAAACACTGCTCATGGGCATCTCCGCGTGAAACGGACGCGATGCTAGCGCGGCGGCAAAGCCACGCCCCGCGTCAGGGGCGCAAGGCGGCCAGTACCGCGGCGCCGATGATCAAGGCGCCGCCGAGCATCAGCACCGGCGTCAGCGTGCCGGCTCCCAGCGCCAGCGCCGAGCCCGAGGCGAACACCACCTCGGTCAGCATGATCACCGCGGTGGCGTTGGCCGGCAGCCGCGCCGCGCCGTACTGCAGCGCCATGTTGCTGAGCAGGAACAAGCCGCCCAGCAGCGCTGCGAACACCAGCCAGCCCGGCGCCAGGAAGGTCGGCAGCGGGACCTGCGGCGCTCCGATCGCCAGTGCCAATGCGGCCGACACGACGGTGCCGCCGAAGAACATCGCCAGCGCGCGGGACGATTCGCTGCGCTGCGATTCCCGCCGCAGCATCACGTTGTTCAACGCAAAGCTGAAGCCGCCGATCAGCCCCAGCGCATCGGTCAGCTGCAGCGGCCCCATCGGGTGGCCCGGCTCCGGCCACAGCACGATGGCGGCGCCGGTCAATGCCATCGCGACGCGCAGCATCGCGGCGCGGGTCACGGCCTCTTTCAGCACCAGCCGGGCCAGCAACACCGCCCACAGCGGCATCAGGTAGAACAGCAGCACCACGCGCACCACGTCGCCGACCGTCACGCCCCAGTTGAAAGTGGCGTTGGTGGTGCCCGAGGCCAGCATGATCAGCCACAGCGCCGGGGTGCGCAGGAACTGCCGCAGCGCCGCCGGCCGGCTGCCGGCGATCACCACCACGGCCATCAGGTAGATGCCCGCCGTCGTCCACAGCGGGTGCAGGCCGGCTTGCTCGTGCAGTTGGCGGAAGGCCCACCACGAGGTGCCCCAGATCAGCGCGTTCAGCACCAGGGCCAGTGCCGGCCGCCAGCGCCGGCCTGCGGCCGCCGGCTGCAGGGCCGACGCTGCGTGCATCAGTGTCTGTCTGACCGCGCGATGGCCAGCAGGCGCTCGACCTCGGCGCGGTGCACGACGCTGTTGCGCTGGTGCCAGCGGCGGATCCACCACATCGTCCCGGCGACGCCGACGCCGAACACCGCGATCGTCGTGAAAGCCGTCAGGCCGACGCGGGTCATGCCGGTGTAGAACGCGCCCAGGCCCAGGATGCAGGCCTGCTCATTGAAGTTCTGCACCGCGATCGAGCGCCCGGCGCCCATCAGGTTGTGGCCGCGGTGCTGCAGCAGTGCGTTCATCGGCACTACCAGGTAGCCGCCGACCGCGCCGAGCAGCACCAGGAACGGGGCCGCCACCCAGACATTGGTGATCACGTTCAGGCCGATCACCAGCACGCCCATCGCGATGCCCAGCGGGATGACGTTGGTCGCGCGGTCCAGCTTCATCAGGAACGAAGCGACGACGGCGCCGACGGCCGTGCCGATCGCCACCACGCCCACCAGCGACGAGGCGCGCGTCGTGTCATAGCCGAGCGCCACGGCGGCCCACGCAAAGACGATGACACGCAGGTTGCCCGACACGCCCCAGAACAGGGTGGTGGTCGCGAGCGAGATCTGGCCCAGGCGGTCGTTCCACAGCCGGGCATTGCACTGGCCGAAGTCGCGCACCAGTTCGACCACATTGATGCTCAGCGGCTGCAACGGCGCCTCGGTGCGCGGGATCTTCAGGTTGAACGCCGCTGCAATGACATACAGACCGACCATCACCGAGATCGCCGCCTCGGGCGGGGTGTCGATGCCGGTGTCGAACATCGGCAGGTCGACGCCCAGCAGCATCGGGGCCATGCGCGGACCGACCAGCTGACCACCCAGCAGCACGCCCAGGATCACCGACGAAATGGTCAGTCCCTCGATCCAGCCGTTGGCCTTGACCAGCTGCGATGGGGGCAGCAATTCGGTCAGGATGCCGTACTTGGCAGGCGAATAGGCCGCGGCACCGAGGCCGACGACGGCGTAGGCCAGCAGCGGGTGGCCGCCGAACAGCATCATCAAACAGCCCACGACCTTGATGCTGTTCGAATAGAACATCACCTGGCCTTTGGGTACGGCGTCGGCGAAGGCGCCGACCATGGGGGCCAGCACGACGTAGAAC
>NZ_JBFUGE010000059.1:0-20278 GCF_056403075.1 Ideonella sp. P3_A4
GGATGATGGCGCAGTACGCGCAGCGCTGGGACATCCTGCGCACCCCGGTCGCCGTGATCTGGCCGGGAACCGCTGCGCAGGCGGCACCGATTCGCGCTTTGGGCGGCGCAGCCGGCCGCTTGGAAGTCTGCAACGTGCGCTTGCTCGACGGGCCGTTCAAGCGCGCTCAAGACCTCACGGCGCGCTACCTGCGTGGCCTGCAGGCCGATCGGCTACTGCACGATTTCCATGTCAACGCGGGCCTCCCACCCAAGGCACAGGCCTATGGTGGCTGGGAGGCAGCCACCGAGTGGCACGAGTTGCGCTGTCCAGGCCGAATGCTGGCCCACTATCTGAGTGCGTGCTCGACGACCTGGGTCGCCACTGGCGAAGCCGAGTTCCGTCGCCGTGTCGACTACGTCGTGCGCGAACTCTCGGCGTGCCAGCAGGCAGCGCTCTCCGGTTTGGTGTGTGCGTTCCCCGATGGCGATGAGCAGCTGCGCAATAGCCTGGCCGGCCGTGCGGCGACGGGCGCACCCTGGGCCACGCTGCGCCAGCTGGCTGCCGGCCTGCGCGATGCGCACGTGAAGGCTGGCAACGCGCTTGCGCTGGACGTTCTGTCCCGCCTCGCTGACTGGATYGAGACCGCCGCCGAAGGCTGCGTTGACGTTCCTGCGGATCACGACGGCATCGACGAGGTGTTGACCGATCTCGCCACGCTCAGCGGCGACGCGCGCTACCTGGCGTTGGCGCGCCGCTTCAGGGCGCGCCGCCAACTCGGCGCTGTCGGGACCATCGAAACCAACGGCATCTTCAACATGCCGTCCCTGGCGCGCGTGCTGTTCCGCGGCAACCCGCAGGCGGCCAGCGCCGACTGGGCCGAGCGCGCACTCGTCAACGGAATCCTCGTTTCGAAGGAAGCGGAAGGTGACGTGGCCACGGCTTTCCAGCCCTTGCGACCCGGGTACTCCTGGCTGCATTCCAAACCCGGGCGCTGGAGCACTGGCACCGACGTGGCGGACCTCTCGCGTCGCGGCGAGCCGGTCTTCGCGGCCGATGGTGATGTGCTCTATGTCTCACAGTACATCGCCGCTGAGCTGGCGTGGCGCGAGAAGGGCCTGCGTGTGAGCCAGGTCTCTGCCTTTCCCGAGCGGTGTCGCGTGCGCTTGATCATTGCTGCGGAGCGGGCCACGGCGTTCACGATGCGTCTGCGCCACCCCTCGTGGTGCCGCGAGATGACGGTGCGCGTGAACGGTCAACCGGTGCTCGAGAGCCAGAAAGCCGGCCGCTGGGTGGATGTGGCGCGCCAATGGCGCAACGGCGACACGATCGACCTCGAACTGCCGATGCACTTGCATCTGGCCCCGTTGCCCGATGTGAAGAACATCGCGGCGCTGATGTACGGGCCGATGGCGCTGGCCGCACGCATGGGCAGCGAAGGCTTGCAGCCCGGCGACGACCTCATCGTCAACGAGCGCACCTACGGCAGCGTGTTGCRGCGCCCGGCGTCGATGCCGCGTGTGGCGCTGGGCGGCCGCTCATTGCACGAAGCGGGGCACCGCGTGGGAGCGACGCTGCGCTTTCGCGTGCCCACCCCTGGCGACGGCGCCGACCTCGAATTCATACCGTACCACCAGGTGGCCCATGAGCCATACAGCCTGTATGTCGAGCTCGCCTGAGGCGTCCGGCAGACCTCCCGAAACCAATAGACCAAAAGCATGAGCCGATCCGTTTCGACGCTACTGAAATCCGTGGGCCGCACCCTCGTGGCCGCGGCGCTGCCTTTGCTGGGGACGACGGCATCGCCTGCCGCTGACGTCATCGAGGCACGCCTCACCATCCAGGCCGAGGCCGCAGGGCCGCGCATCGAGCCCGATGTCTACGGCCAGTTCGCTGAACACCTGGGCAGTGGTATCTACGGTGGCCTGTGGGTTGGGCGGGAGTCGAAGATTCCCAACGTGCGCGGTTGGCGCAAGGACGTGGTGCAGGCGCTCAAGCAGCTGGAAGTTCCCGTGGTGCGCTGGCCCGGCGGCTGCTTCGCAGACGACTACGACTGGCGCGACGGGATTGGTGATCCGAAGAAGCGCCCGGTGCGCCCGAACCGCTGGTGGGGCGGCGTGCCCGAGACCAACCGCGTCGGCACGCACGAGTTCATGGACCTGGTCGAGCAGCTCGGCGCGGAGGCCTTCATCGCCGGGAACATGGGTTCGATGTCGGCGCACCACATGAGCCAGTGGATGGAGTACATGACGGCCGATGGCCAATCCACCTTGGCCGAAGAGCGCCGCCGCAATGGCCATGCCAAGCCCTGGAAAGTCAAGTACTTCGGCATCGGCAACGAGAGCTGGGGCTGCGGCGGCAACATGCGGCCGGAATATCAATCGGACCTGCACAACCAGTACGCCACCTTCCTCGGCGGCGGCGCCAAGCGCGTGGCCTCGGGTGACGGCACCGCCAACGACCACCTCATCGAGGTGTTGATGGAGCGCTCCATCAACCAAATGGACGCGCTGACGCTGCACTACTACACCCTACCCAACGGCTGGGAAAAGAAGGGGGCGGCCACAGGCTTTGATGCGGAACGCTGGGCCAAGACGCTTCAAACGGCCAAGGGCATCGAGGGCCGCATCAGCACGATCACGTCCATCATGGACAAGCGAGATCCGGAAAAGCGCGTGGCGCTGTACGTGGACGAATGGGGCACCTGGCATGACCCCGAACCCGGCACCAACCCGGGCTTCCTCTACCAGCAGAACACGCTGCGCGATGCGATGGTGGCTGCAGTGTCGCTCGACGTCTTCCACCGCCACACCGACCGCCTGCGCATGACCAACATCGCGCAGATGGTCAACGTGTTGCAGGCGATGATCCTGACCGACGGTCCGCGCATGCTGCTCACGCCGACCTATCACGTCTTCGACATGTACAAGCCCTTCAAGGGCGCTACACCGTTGAAGGCCGAGGTGCAGAGCCCCAGCTTCAAGCGCGGCGAGATCGAGCTCCCGGCGGTGGAGGCCAGCGTGGCCCGCCGCGCCGATGGCAAGACCGTGATCGCCCTGGTCAACCTCGACCCCGATCGTGCGGCGCGTGTGGCGACGAACCTGAAGGAGGCGGTGCGAGGCAAGGTGCTCACCGCAGCCGCCATGGATGCGCACAACACCTTCGCGCAGCCAGACGCCGTGACGCCTGCGCCGTATGACGCCGCGCCGCGCGACGGTGCGCTGACGTTCGACCTGCCGCCGAAGTCGATCGTCGTCGTCACCGTGACGCTCTGATTGCAAGCTGGAGATCAAAGCCCATGCAAGCGTTCGTCCGCAGACTTGCAGGACTCATCGCAGCCCTGTCGCTGACCGCCGGATTGCCGGCGTGCGCAGGCACCGGAGCCCCTGCGCCGGCTGCCATGCGCGAGATCGGCAGCGTCGAACTTGCGCGCGAAATGTCCCCCGGCATCAACCTGGGCAACACGCTGGAGGCGATCCCGGCCGAGACGTCGTGGGGCAATCCGCCCACCACGCAGAAGGTCATGGACGCCTTCAGGGCTGCGGGCTTCAAGAGCGTGCGTATCCCGGTGGCCTGGCTTGCCCACGCAGATGCCAACGACCGCATCGACCCGGCGTGGATGGCGCGTGTGAAGCAGGTCGTCGACCAGGCCCGCGCTGCCGGCCTGGTCGTGATGATCAACACGCACTGGGACGGCGGTTGGCTGAACCACCCCACTTACGCCAAGCAGGCTGCGCTGAATGCGCGACTGGCCGGCCTGTGGACGCAGATCGCCAATGCGTTCAAGGACCATGACGAGCACCTGCTGTTTGCCGGCACCAACGAGGTGGGCATGGAGAGCCTGTTCACACCGCCCACCGACGAATACGCCGCGGTGCAGAACAGCTTCAACCAGACCTTCGTCACCACGGTCCGCGCCACCGGCGGCAACAACGCGAAGCGGCACCTGGTGGTGCAGGGCTACAACACCAACATCGACCACACGCTGAAGCACGCGGCGGGCCCCAAGGACTCCATCGCCAACCGTCTGATGATGGAAGTCCACTACTACGACCCCTACGACTTCGCGCTCAACGGCGACAGCAAGATCTGGCAGTGGGGTGCCATTGCCAAGGATCCGGCCGCCACCCAGAGCTGGGCTGACGAGCCCTGGGTCGAGAAGCAATTCGGCGCGATGCAGGAACGCTTCGTCGAACACGGCGTGCCCGTTCTGGTGGGCGAGTACGGCGCCTACCCCAAGCGGCAGTTCCCGGGCATGAAGCCCTACGTCGCCTACTGGATCCAGCAGGTCACGGGCTCGATGCGCAAGCACGGTCTGGTGCCGATGTGGTGGGACACCGGTGGGCTGATCGACCGCCGCACCGGCGAGCAGAAGGAGCCGGAGACGATCCGCCTGATCGTCGAATCCGGCCGCTGAGCGCGGGCGAGTTTCCCGTGGGCTTCAACGAAGGCTGGCCGTTGAAGTCGTGGCAAACAGCGAACCGTTGAGATTCGCGATTCGTTCAGCCCCATCACTGCACAACAGTACAACGGAGACAACCGTGGATATTCGAAAAGGCGTGCTGCTTTCACTGGTGGCACTGAACGCGCCAGCGTGGGCGCAAACGTGTCAGCCCAGCGCTGTCACCCCCTACCTCAACGTGAACGGCACCACCTCATGGGTGGTGAAGTCCTCGGCCTCGCTGAACACGGGTTCCAGGGTCGTGCTCGGGCCGCAGCCGTTCTCCGGCACGTGGTCGTGGAGCGGCTGCGGCGCCTCGGGCTCGTCGCGCGAGCAGACCCTCAAGCTCACCAGCAGCTGCACGGCCACGGCCACCTTCACCAACAGCTGCGGCGCCAAGACAGTCCAGGCGTTCAATTTCACCGTTTGGCCGGCCATGGCCGCCAACGCCGGCAAGTTCATCATGGTCGACCAGTTCGGCTACCTGCCCACCCGAAAGAAGGTGGCCGTGCTGCGCTTCCCGAAGGTCGGCTATGACAGCAACGAGGGCTATTGGCCCCAACAACTGCAGGTCGTGGACTCGGCCACGGGCTCCGTCGTGTACACCGCCTGGCCGCAGGATTGGAACGGCCTGAAGACCGACGCCTCTTCGGGCGACCAGGTGTGGCACTTCGACTTCAGCCAAGTCACCACGCCTGGTACCTACGAGATCGTCGACCCCAGCGCCAACCAGCGCTCGGCGCGCTTCGTGATCGGCGAGAACGTCTACCGCAACGTGCTGATCCAGGCCGTGCGGAGCTTCTTCTACCAGCGCGCCGGCCAGGCCAAGAGCGCGGGCAATGCCGGCGCAGGCTGGGCCGACGGCGCCAGCCACCTGAAGGCGGGTCAGGACACGCAGGCGCGGCGTTTCCTCGACCCCAACAACGCCTCCACGGCGCGCGACTTGCGCGGCGGCTGGTACGACGCGGGCGATCTGAACAAGTACACCAGCTGGACGGCCGGCTACGCTCAGGACCTGATGGACGCCTACGTCCAGAACCCCACGGTCTGGACCGACGACTTCAACCTGCCCGAGTCGTACAACGGCATTCCGGATCTGCTCGACGAAGTGAAGTGGGGCCTGGATTCGCTGGTGCGCCTGCAGAACAACGACGGCTCGGTGCTGTCCATCGTCGGTGTGAGTCACGCCAGCCCGCCGTCGGCAGCCACCGGCCCCAGCTACTACGGCGACGCCAGCACCTCGGCCACGCTGTCGGCGGCCGCGGCCTACGCGCATGGCGCCAAGGTGTTCGGCAGCTTGAACAACGCGGCGATGAACACCTATGCCGCCGACCTGTTGGCGCGGGCCAGGCGCGCCTGGGACTGGGCGGCGGCCAACCCCAATGTCGTCTTCCGCAACAACGATTCTTCGAACGGGACCAGTGGCCTGGGTGCGGGCCAGCAGGAGACCGACGACAAGGGACGCCTGCAGTTGCGCTTGTTCGCGGCCATCAAGCTGTTCGCGGCCACGGGTGACGTCACCTACCGCAGCTACGTCGATGCGCACTACACCGAGGAGCCGCTGATGGCGCAGTGGTACATCTCGGCCTACAACGCGGGCAGCGCACGCACCCTGCTGTACTACGCCTCGCTGCCCGGGGCCACCGCCAGCGTGGCCAGTGACATTCGCACGCGCTACCTCGACATGTGGGCCCGCTCCGACTACGGCGGCTGGGGGGCGGTCGATTCGCAGCGCGACCCCTACCGCGCCTACATCCCCGACTACACCTGGGGCAGCAACGCCTCCAAGGGCCAGGCCGGCTCGCTGTTCACCGAGGAGAGCTACTACGGCATCAGCCGCCATACGGCGGACCAGGTGGCCGATGCCGCGGCCGGCTACCTGTACTACCTGCACGGCGTGAACTCGTTCGGCAAGGTCTACCTGACCAACATGAACAGCTTCGGTGCAGAGAACTCGGTCAACCAGATCTTCCACTCGTGGTTCTCCGACGGCAGCGCGTTGTGGGACAACGCCAAGACCTCGACCTACGGCCCCGCGCCGGGCTTCGTCGTCGGCGGCCCGAACTACAACCAGTGGGATTGGGATACGCGCTGCCCGGGCATCTCGGCGGCCTGCGGTTCCACCCGGCCGACGCCGCCCTATGGTCAACCGCCGCAGAAGTCCTACCTCGACTTCAACGACGGCTGGCCGCTGAACTCGTGGCCGATCAGCGAGAACTCGAACGGCTACCAGGCTGCGTACATCCGCCTGCTGGCCCGCTTCGTGAAGTAACGACCCATGAGTCGCGCACGTCCATCTTTGCTCCACAACGGCGGGCGGCGCGCCTTCCTGCGCGGCGGCGCTTCCGCCGGCGCGGTGCTGGCGCTGCCGCGTGGCCCGTGCGGACCCGTCGCGGGTTTGATCCTGGCCCTGTTGATGGCCGTCAACGATGGCCCCGCCCGCCTGGTGTTCCGCGAGATCGTCGGCAGGGACGAGGTCTGGCTCGACGGCGTGAAGCTCGCCGAAAAGACGACGCCCGAGCCGGGCCCGCTGACGCTGCCGCTGGCCAAGGGCGCGCGGCAGCGCACGCTCACCGTGCTGGTGGAGTCGCTGCCGGGCAAAGTCTCGGGCCTGGTCGGGCCCGTGCTGGTCGAGCCGGGCGTGCCGTGACCGCGAGGGCGCTGCTGTTCGTGCTAACGCTAATTGTTAGCGGCACGGGCACAGCCGTGCGCGCCGAAAGCGTGACCGTCAAGGACGCCAAGTCCCTGGCGGCGGCGCTGCAGCAGGCGCGGGTCGACAAGCGCATCCGGCGCATCGAACTCGCGAGCGGCACCTACGAGCTGGCGGCGCCGGTCGTCATCGACGAAGCGCTGTCGGGCTCGGCCGACGATCCCTTCGTGCTGGCCGCGGCGCCCGGGGCGCAGGCCGTGCTGAGCGGCGCGGCGCACCTGCCGGCGCTGCGTTGGGAGCGTTGGAATGACGGCCTTTGGCGCGCGCGTTACGCAGGCCGCTCATTCCAGCGGCTGTGGCTGGGCCAGCGGATGCTGGTACGTGCCCGTTACCCCAACCTCGACCCGACGCAAGTGGGGTTCGGCGGCGCCGCCGACGCCACGGCACCCCAGCGCGTGGCGCGCTGGCACGACCCCGAAGGCGCCGTGCTGCACGCGCTGCACGGCAACCAGTGGGGCGGTGTGCAGGTGCCCATTCTCGGCAAGAAGGCCGATGGCAGCTTGGTCTACGGCGCGCAGGTCGGCAACAACCGCGTGATGCCGCCGAGCGAGCGCGACCGCTACGTCGAGAACGTGCTCGAGGAGCTCGACGCACCGGGCGAATGGTTCCACGACCGCAAGCAGGGCTGGCTCTACCTCAAGCCGTTCGCGGGTGCGCGGCCGCCGGCAAGCGGGTTCCGCGCCGGCGAGCATGAAGCGCTGATCCGCATCGAAGGCCGAAGCGCGGCGGTGCAGCATGTGCGTGTGCGCAAGCTGCTGTTGAAGGAGACCGAACCCACGTTCCTCAAAGCCGTCGAGCCGCTGTTGCGCTCGGACTGGAAGTTTCATCGCGTCGGTGCGGTGACGATCGAAAACGCGGCCGACGTGCGCGTCGAGGACTCGGAGTTCGTCGAGTTGGGTGGCCATGCCGTGGTGGTCAGCGGCCGCGCACGGCAGGTGGCCATCTCCGGCAACCACATCCATGCGATCGGCGGCACTGCAGTGGCGTTCGTCGGTCGGCCCGAGGCGGTTCGTTCTCCGCTGTTCGAGTACCACGAGCGGCTCGAGCTCTCTGCGATCGACCTCACGCCCGGCCCGAAAACGGATGCGTACCCGAAAGACTCGCAAGCCACGGACAACCTGATCCACGACATCGGCCAGATCGACAAGCAGGCCACCGGCGTGCAGATCTCGATGGCCGCACGCATCACGGTCGACCACAACTCGATCTACCGCATGCCGCGCGCCGGCATCAACATCGGCGACGGAACCTGGGGCGGCCACCGCATCACCCACAACGATGTCTTCGACACCGTGCTGCTCACCGGCGATCACGGTGCGTTCAACAGCTGGGGCCGCGACCGCTACTGGCACCCCGATCGCGCCGAGATGGACCGCCGGGCAGCAGCGCACCCCGGGCTGCCACTGCTGGACGCCGTCGAGCCCATCGTGATGAAGCGCAACCGCTTCCGCTGCGACCACGGCTGGGACGTGGACCTGGACGATGGCGCCTCCAACTACGTGATCGAAGACAACCTGCTGCTCGCCGGCGGCCTGAAGCTGCGCGAAGGCTTCGCGCGCATCGTGCGCAACAACATCCTCGTCAATGGCGCGTTCCACCCGCACGTGTGGTTCGATGACAGCGGCGACGTGTTCGAGTCCAACCTCGTGATGGGGCCGCACCAGCCGGTGGAGATCAAGCGCTGGGGGCGCAGCGTGAACCGCAACCTGTTCGTGGCCGAAGCGGATCTGCTGCAGGCGCAGGCCCGCGGCACGGACGCGGACTCCGTCGCAGGCGATCCGCGCTTCGCCGCGCCGGCGAGGGGCGACTACACGGTCACCAACGCGTCGTTGGCCGCGCACGTGGGCTTCACCAACCTCCCAATGAACGACTTCGGCGTGCGCCCGGCGCGGCTGAAGGCGCTGGCGCTGCAGCCTGCCTACACCGTGCCTGCACCGCGCACACAGGTTTCGCTTCAGCAGGCCACGCGCACGCTGCAGGGGCTGACCCTGAAGCCGGTCGAGACCTTGGGCGAGCAGTCGGCCGCGGGGCTGGGYGCGAAGGCGGGCATCCTCGTGTTGACGGTCGAAGCCGGGAGCGTCGGCGAGGCCGCAGGCTTCAGGCCGCGCGACGTGATCGTCGGCAGGGGGCAGGACGCGCAGGCGGCCGCCGAGACCATCACCGATGTGGCATCGCTGCAAGCGCTGCTGGCAACCGGGCGTGAGCTCGACCTCGTCGTCGTTCGTGACCAGGCCCGGATCGTCCTGCGTTGGCCCAACCCCACCAGAAAGGGCGATACATGAGCATCAGCTTCAATCGCGTCGTCATCGTCGGCGGCGGCACCGCGGGCTGGATGGCGGCCGTCGCGCTCATCACCTGCTTGCGCGGCCGCTGCACCGTGGAGGTCGTCGAATCGGAAGAGATCGGCATCGTCGGCGTGGGCGAAGCCACCTTCCCATCGATCCGCAACTACAACAGCATGGTCGGCATCGACGAGGCCGATTTCCTGCGCGCGACGCACGGCAGCTACAAGCTCGGCATCCAGTTCTGCGACTGGCGCGTGAAGGGCGAGCACTACTTCCACACCTTCGGCGACTTCGGCCAGCTCGGCGGCCCGGACGCGCTGTGGGGCCAGCACCGCCGCCTGGCCGAAGACGCGCCAGGCGCTTTCGGCGAGCAGTGCCTGCCTACGGTGATGGCGATGCAGGGTCGCTTCGTCGCCGCCGACGACAAGGCGCCCTACAACTACGCCTACCACTTCGATGCTTCGCTCTATGCCGGCTTCCTGCGCGAGCTGGCGGTCAAGCGCGGCGCGCGGCGCACCGAAGGGCGCATCGTCGAAGTGAACCGGCGGCCCGACGGCGGCGTGCGCAGCGTCAAGCTGGCCGATGGCCGGGAGCTCGCTGCAGATCTGTTCATCGACTGCTCGGGCTTCGGCTCGCTGCTGTTGGGCAAGACGCTGGGCGAGCCCTTCGTCGACTTCAGCCGCTGGCTGCCGGTGGACCGCGCCTGGGCCTGCCCCTGCGAGCGCACCGGCAGCGAGCTCACGCCCTACACGCGCGCCACCGCGCTCGAAGGCGGCTGGGCCTGGCGCATCCCGCTGCAGAACCGCACCGGCCACGGCCATGTGTTCAGCACGCGCTACATCGACGAGGAGCGTGCCCGCGAGCAGCTGATGCAGCAGCTGGACGGCGCGCCGCTGGTCGAGCCGCGGCTGCTGCGCTTCACCACCGGCCACCGCGCGCGCTTCTGGGTCCACAACGTCGTCGCGCTCGGGCTCTCATCCGGCTTTCTCGAGCCGCTGGAGTCGACCAGCATCTTCCTCATCCAGAGCGGGATCAGCCGACTGATGACGCTGCTCACCTCGGGCCAGCCGATCGGTGACGAGAGCGTGAGCCACTTCAACATCGGTGCCGTGCGCCAGTTCGCGCGCATCCGCGACTTCATCGTGCTGCACTACTGCCTCACCGCGCGGCGCGACAGCGCGCTGTGGCGTGACATGGCGACGATGCAGCTGCCCGAGACGCTGACTTTCAAGATCGAAGCCTGGCGCAGCCTCGGCGTACTCCACATGTACGACGAAGAGGGCTTCGACGCGACAAGCTGGCTCGCCATCCATGCCGGCTTGGGGCACTGGCCCGAACGCGCCGACCCGGTGTTGCAGGAGCTGCCCCGCGACGAAGCGCTCGAAGCGCTGCGCCGCCGCCGCGATGCGATCGTCGCCGCAGTGGCGCGCCTGCCCGCACACCACACCTACCTTGACCACGTGCTGGGTCGAGCCCAGGAACCCCGATGACATCGAGAAAGACGATTCTGACCCTCGCGCTGGCGGTCGCCGCGTTCAGCCCCCTGGCTGCCCGCGCGCAGAGCGCCGACGGCCGCACCGACTGGCCCGGCGCCGGCCAGCTCTTTGTCGGCACCAACTACCAACCCTTCGACCGCGCCGACCGCGATCAGATCCAGCGTGACATCGACCGCATGAAGCAGGCCGGCATGAAGGTCGTGCGCATGGGCGACCTGGCGTGGGACGCGTTCGAGCCGGCCGAAGGGAAGTTCGACTTCAAGCTCTTCGACTGGATCATGGACCGCATGCAAGCCGCGGGCCTGAAGGTCATCATGGACATCCCCGGCCAGCCGGCGCCGATCTGGATGCACAAAAAATACCCGGGCGTCGACATCGTGAACGAGAAGGGCAACCGGCTCGACCCGGTCGAGCGCTACATGGACAACACCAGCGACCCGAACTACCAGCGTCTGCTGGTGCGCCTGGCCGACACGATGACCAAGCGCTATGCCAAACATCCGGCGCTGTTCGCCATCGGCTACAACAACGAGAGCGGCAACGGCATGGTGTCGTACTCGGAAGCCGACAGGTTGCGCTTCATAGGCTGGCTCAAGAAGAAGTACGGCAGCGTCGACGCGCTGAACAAGGCCTGGGCCTCGCAGCGCTGGTCGCGCCACATGAACACCTGGGACGAGGTGCGGCTGCCCTACATCGAGGGCCCCGGACCCTACGAGCGCTATCTCGACATGCGGCGCTTCTGGTCCGAGCAGACCATCGAGGTGCTAGCCTCGCTGGAGGCGGTGCGCAAGAAGAACGTGCCCGACAAGCCCGCGATCTCCAACCTCTGGGACAGCGCCTGGCGCAAGGGCTTTGACTACCTGGCCACCTACCGCCGCTACGTCAGCTACGGCGCGATGGGCTTCTACCCGGGCGACCCGATCAGCGCCGGCTTCGAGTCGACCATGATGCGCGCCGGCATGAACGCGCCGATCTGGTTCAACGAGTTCACCGCCGGCGGCCCCGGCTACTACGGCACCAAGGGCCGCTCGCGCATGTGGGCCCACTTCGGCCTGCTGATGGGCGCCCAGGCGGTGATGCCCTGGACCTGGCACAGCCACCACGGCGGCGAGGAGCAGGCGCTGTTCGGCCTGATCGACCATGACGACCGCGCCTCGTGGAAGCTCAACGAGTTCGCCACCATTGCGAAGGAATTCGCACAGCTCGAGAAACTGGGTTTCCCGCGTCTGCAGCAGCCCACGGTGGCGATTGCTTATGCGTTCGACAACATCATCGCGACCAACCTGCCGAAGGAGGGCATCTCCAACACGGTTCGGCCCTACGTGAACCCCGGCTACATGAAGCAGGCGCACAACGCCTACGCGCCGCTGTTCAAGGACAACATCGACGTGTCCGTCATCCACATCGGACACGAAGACCTGAGCCGCTACAAGCTGGTCGTCGTGCCTGGCATGTATCTGCTGGACGCGGCCTCCACCGCCAACCTGCGCAAGTTCGTTTCCGAGGGCGGCACGGTCATCATGACGGCGCAATCGGCCAAGGTGAACGACAGCAACCAGTGGCACAGCACGCCGCTGCCCGGCGGCCTGACCGACGTGTTCGGCCTGCGCACCAACGAGTTCTTCAACGCCGGCAAGGTGGAGACACGCATCGGCGACGTCGACGTGAAGGACGAGAACGGATTCATCGAGGTGCTGGAGCCTTCCACCGCCGAGGTGCTCGCGCGTTTTGCCAATACCGAGGGCAAGGTGCCGGCCGTCACCGTCAACCGCTTCGGCAAGGGCCGCGCGATCTACGTCGGCACGGTGGCGCAGCCAGAGTTGATGGGCGCGCTGTACCGGCATCTCTACCCCAGCCTGGGGCTGCAGGCCGGGCCGAAGACGCCGGACGGCGTCTATGCACGGGTGGTCCAAGGCCGCAGCTACTACGTCAACACCACGGGCGAAGCCAAGGACGTGCCGATCGAGGGCGCGATGAAGGGCCTGATCGGCGGGCGCAGCTGGACGGGCACGCTGCGGCTGGAGCCGATGGGTGCGGACCTGCTTGAACGCTGAACGAAACCTGCCAGGAACCCCACTCATGAAGACTCAATTCGCCAGCTGGATCGTCACCGCCTGTCTCGCTTTTGCCGCCGCCGTGCCGGCAGCGGCCCACGAGACCTTGAAGCTCGATGCGCCCAAGGCCAACCTGGCGCCCACGCCGCCGATGGGCTGGAACTCGTGGAACAAGTTCGGTTGCAACCTCAATGAGGCGCTGGTGCGCAAGCAGGCCGACGCGATGGCTGCATCGGGCATGAAGGCGGCCGGCTACCAGTACATCGTCATCGACGACTGCTGGCAGAAGAGCCGCGATCAAGACGGCAATATCGTTGCCGACCCCGAGCGTTTCCCCAGCGGCATCAAGGCGCTCGCCGACTACGTGCACGGCAAGGGGCTGAAGTTCGGCCTCTATTCCGACGCCGGTGCCATGACCTGCGCCGGCCGCCCCGGCAGCGCAGGCCGTGAGTTCCAGGACGCGCGCCAGTATGCGAAGTGGGGCGTCGACTACCTGAAGTACGACTGGTGCCACACCGGCACGCGCAACGCCGAGGCTGCCTACACGATCATGGCCAAGGCGCTGCGCGAGTCGGGGCGCGACATCGTGCTGTCGATCTGCGAATGGGCCACCAACCAGCCCGAACGCTGGGCCGGCACGGTCGGGCACCTGTGGCGCACCAGCGGCGACATCTTCGACGCCTGGGAAGGCAAGAAGGACTGGTCGCACGGCATGCTCAACATCCTGGACATGCAGGCCGAGCTGTGGCGCAACTCGGGCCCGAACCGCTGGAACGACCCCGACATGCTCGAGGTCGGCAACGGCGGCATGACAACCACCGAGTACGAGTCGCACTTTTCGCTCTGGGCGATGCTGGCGGCACCGCTGATCGCCGGCAACGACCTGTCGGCGATGGACGCCGACACGCGGCGCATCCTTACGAATGCCGACGTCATCGCCGTCGACCAGGACCCGCTGGGCCAGCAGGGCCGGCGCGTCTGGCGGCAGGGCGAACTGGAGATCTGGGCGCGGCCGCTGAAGGGCGGCGAGCACGCGGTCGTGCTGTTCAACCGCGGCAAGTCAGCCGCAGAGCTGAAGGTCGACTGGGACCTGCTCAACCTGCCCGCGGGCCTGAAGGCCGACGTCAAGGACCTGTGGTCGAAGAAGGTCTCGAAGAACGTGCGCGGCGGCTATGGCGGCATCGTCGCGCCGCACGGCGTGATCATGGTCCGCGTCACGCCGGTGGTCTGAACCGACGCTCCCCGCGCCGGCTGGCCGGCTCGCTCCACTCTTTTCCCCCCCATGAGCCAACATTCCTTCTTCATCCGGATCCTCGCACTGGCGCTCGCCCTGTCTGCGAGCCTCGCCGGCGCCGCCGACGGGCCGCGCCAGCGCACGCGCATCGACGACGGCTGGCGCTTCGCGCTGGGCCACGCGCACGACGCGGCGCAGGACTTCAACCACGGCACGCGCTTCTTCTTCTTCGCCAAGGCCGGCTTCGGCGACGGCCCCGCGGCGGCCGAATTCAACGACCGGCCCTGGCGTCGCCTGGACCTGCCGCACGACTGGGCGGTGGAGTTGCCGTTCAGCGAACGCGGCAGCTCGCCGTACGGCTCCAAGGCCATCGGTCGAGCGTTCCCCGAAAACAGCGTGGGCTGGTACCGGCGCGAGCTGGCCATACCCGCCTCGGCGCAGGGCAAGCGCCTGGCACTCGAATTCGACGGCGTCTTCCGCGACAGCGTGGTCTGGGTCAACGGCCACTACCTGCACCGCGAGGCCAGCGGCTATTCGAGCTTCCGCGTCGACATCACCGACTACCTGCACTACGGCGGCCGCAACGTCGTGGCCGTGCGCGTGGACGCCACCACGCAGGAAGGCTGGTGGTACGAAGGCGCSGGCATCTACCGCMACGTCTGGCTGACGCRGACCGAGCCGCTGCGTGTGGACCACTGGGGCACCTTCGTGCGCGCCACGGTCAACGGCAACCGGGCCGACGTGGCCGTCGACACGACGGTGCGCAACGACGGCAAGGCGGCCCAGTCGTTCAGCCTGGAGCACGAGCTGCGCGACCCCGAGGGCCGCGTCGTCGCGCGCGCCACGGTGCCCGCGCGGCGCGTGACTGTGGACGCCAGCGCCGACGTGGCCGCCACGCTGCGCGTGACGGCACCGAAGCTGTGGTCGCTGGAAACGCCGCAGCTCTACAAGCTGACCACGCGCGTGAAGCAGGGCGAGCGCGTGGTCGACGCCTACGACACGCCGTTCGGCATCCGCAGCATCCGCTTCGACGCCAACGCGGGCTTCTTCCTCAACGGCCGCCACATCAAGCTGCACGGCACCAACAACCACCAGGACCACGCCGGCATCGGCATCGCGCTGCCCGACGCCATGCACGAGGCGCGGCTGAAGATGCTCAAAGGCATGGGCGTGAACGCGATCCGCTCGGCGCACCACCCGGCCACGCCCGAGCTGCTGGACGCCTGCGACCGCTTGGGGATCCTCGTCATCGACGAGCACCGCATGATGGGCACCGCGCCGCAGATCCGCGACGAGCTGCAGCGCATGGTGCGGCGCGACCGAAACCACCCGTCCGTCATCCTGTGGTCGGTGGGCAACGAAGAGTGGGCCATCGAGAACTACGCGCTGGGCACCCGGCTGGCGCGCGAGATGCAGGCCATCGTCAAACGCATGGACCCCACGCGCCCGGGCACGCTGGCCGCGTCCAGCTCCGGCCAGCCCGAGGGTACCTCGGTGGGCTCGGACGTGCTGGGCTTCAACTACAAGGCGCAGCACGACATCGACGCGATGCACCGCCGCTTCCCCGAGCGGGCCAGCGTCGTCACCGAAGAGGGCCTGACCTTCGCCACGCGCGGCGTCTACGTCGACGACCCGGCGCGTGTGCACATCGCCGCCTACGACAAACGCTCCGGCGGCGCGGCGACCTCGTCTGTCGAGGAGGCCTGGCGCTTCATCGCCGAGCGCCCCTTCATCGCCGGCATGTTCGTCTGGACCGGCTTTGACTACCGCGGCGAGACCACACCCTTCGGCTGGCCCGCCATCAGCTCGCAGTTCGGCATGATGGACACCACCGGCGTGCTCAAGGACAGCGGCCACTACCTGCGCGCGGCCTGGACCCCCGAGCCGGTGGTGCACGTGTTGCCGCACTGGAACTGGCCCGGCCGCGAAGGCCAGCCCATCGACGTGCGCGTCTACGCCAATACCGACGAGGTGGAGCTGCTGCTCAACGGCCGCTCGCTGGGCCGCAAGGCGCTGGTGCGCTACGCCCATCTGCAGTGGAGCGTGCCCTACGCACCCGGCAGCCTGACGGCACGCGGCTACAAGGCCGGCCAGCTGGTCACGTCCGAGACCGTGGCCACCACCGGCGACGGCAGCGCGGTGCGGCTGGCGGTGGACCGCGCACGCATCCGCGCCGACGGCGACGACGTGGCGGTGGTCCGCGTGAGCGTGGTCGACCATGAAGGCCGCGTGGTGCCCACGGCCAGCCAGCGCATCCAATTCGAGGTCTCGGGCCCGGCGCGGCTGATCGGCATGGGCAACGGCGACCCGGGCTCGCACGAGGCCGACAAGCCGGCCGAGTTCCACCGCTACGCCGCGCTCGACGGCTGGCGCGTGCACGGCGTGGCGCGACCGGAAGACGCCGCGGCGTTGTTGACACCCACGGGCGCGACCGGCGGGCGCGACCCCTTCGCCTGGGTGCCGCCCGACCAGCCGCTGGCCGACAGTGCCTGGAACGTGGTGCAGGCCCACTTTGCACGGCCGGCCGTGGCCGCCGGCGAGCGTGTGCTGCTGTTGCTGGGCGACATTGCGCCCGGCCAGCAGCTCTACGTGAACGGCAAGGCGGTCATGCCGCGCCGCGAGGAAGGCATCGGCGCGATCGACCTCGACTCGGCGCTCTTGAGCGACAACAACACCCTCACCGTCGTCTTCGCCACGCCGCCCGGTGGCACGCGCAAGCTGTTCGACGAGGCGGAGGGTGGCAGGCGCTGGGTCACGCTGCGCAGGACCACGCCGGCCGCTCCGTGGCAGCGCAGCGTCTTCAACGGCCATGCGCAGGTGATCCTGCAGTCCAACGGCACCCCGGGCCGCGCCACGCTGCACGCCAGCGGGGAAGGGCTTGAAGCGGCCAGCCTGACGTTCGACACCTTCTGAACAGCCTATGTCTATGCACGCCATGACCCCCCCGCCGGCCACCTGGACGCGCCGTTCTTTCCTGACGCTGCCGGCCATGGGCACGGAGTTGGTCGAGAAATGAGGGCGCTCACCATCCTGTGTGCACTCGCCTGCGCCAGCCGTATCGTCGCGGCGGCGCCCAGTGGGCTGGATGCCGCGGGCCAGCTTCAGGTGGTTCAGGCGGACCTGCCCGCGGCCGCGTCGCCCGCCGGCGGATTCGCCTGGTTGCGCCTGGCCGCCGGTGTGCAGTTCCAACGTGACGGCGTCACCAAGAGCCTGATCTTCTACGGCCCGGGCACGGTCCGCGTCTCGGCTCATCGCGGGCAAAGCCACACGCACCAGCCCAGCCTGGCTGTCGTGGCGCAGCCGCAGGCGCTAACGCTGGAAGTGAGCGAAACCAACGCAGCGCTCGAGATCCACAGCCCGGCGCTGCGCGTCAGTGTCAACAAGCGCTCTGGCGCGCTGACCTTCCTCCGGGCCGACGGCGGCCTCATCACCCGCGAACGCGATGATTCACCGGCCGACATCCAGCCGGTGCGCATCGATGGCGCGCCCAGCTACGCCATACGCCACAGCTTCGCGCTGACGCCGGACGAATCGCTCTACGGCCTGGGCCAGTACAACGAACCGTACATGGACTACCGCGGCCGCGAGGTGCTGCTGGTACAGACCAACATCGGCGCGGTCGTGCCGTTCGTGCTCTCGACGCGGCGCTACGGCGTGCTGTGGGACGTGTACTCGAAGGCGACCTTTTCCGACAACGCCGAAGGAGCGACCTTCCGCGCCGAGAGCGCGCCGGCCGGCATCGACTACTACCTCGTGGCCGGCGCCACGATGGACGAGGTGATCGCGGGCTATCGCCATCTCACCGGTGCCGCGCCGATGATGCCGAAGTCGGCCTATGGCCTGTTCATGAGCAAGGAGCGCTACCCCACGCAGCAGCGGCTGCTGGAGGTGGTGCGGCGCTTTCGCGCCGAGCGCTTCCCGCTGGACACCATCGTGCAGGACTGGCAGTACTGGGGCGGTCAGAAGAACGGCGAATGGGACGGCACCTGGAGCGGCATGACCTGGGATGCGGAGCGCTTCCCGGACCCGGCCGGCATGGTGCGCACACTGCACGAGGAGCTGAACACGCAGCTGATGGTGTCGATCTGGCCGTCGATCGGCAACGACACCGCGCTGGCGCGTGAGCTGGACGCCAAGGGCCTGCGCTTCAAGCCATTGCACTGGATCTCCGGCAAGGCCCGCATCTACGACGCCTTCAGCGACGAGGGCCGCGCCATCTACTTCAAGCACCTGAAGAAGGGCCTGCTGGACATCGGCGTCGATGCGCTGTGGATGGACGGCACCGAGGTCGAGGTGGGGGGCGCCTGCCACGATCCGGCCCAGGTGGAAGCCGACATCAAGCGCTTGGGGCCCAATGCGATGGGCGACTTCACGCGCTACCTCAACGCCTACAGCCTGCTCACGACACGCGGCGTCTACGAAGGCCAGCGCGCCGACCCGCAGCGGGGCGACCGGCGCGTGTTCACCCTCACGCGTTCGGCCTGGGCGGGCCAGCAGCGCTACGCCGCCGCGCCGTGGTCGGGCGACACGACGGCCAGCTGGGCCACGCTGCGCGCGCAAATCGCCGGCGGGCTCAACGTGGCGATGGCCGGCCTGCCGTACTGGTCGCAGGACACCGGCGGCTTCTTCGTCAACGCGCCCGGCGGCGAGCGCAACCCCGGCTGGCGCGAGCTGTTCGCGCGCTGGAACCAGTTCGGCATCTTCAACCCGATCTACCGCATCCACGGCACCAGCGTCGAGCGCGAGCCCTACGTCTTCAAGACGCTGGACCCGCAGGTGTACCGCTCGCTGCTGCGCGCTGCCGAGCTGCGCTACCGCCTGCTGCCCTACCTCTACGGCCTGGGCTGGCGCAGCACGAGCGAGGGTTACACCATGATGCGCGCGCTGCCGATGGACTTCCCTGACCAGGCCGCGCTGCGCAAGGTGGACGATACGTACATGTTCGGCCCGGCCTTGCTGGTGCAGCCGATCACGCGGCCGATGTTCCATGCTGAAGCGCCGCCGGCGCCTACCGTGCCGGCTTTGCAGCTGCGCACAGCCGAAGGCCAGCCGGGCCTGGCGCTGGAGTATTTCGACGGCGTCAACTTCGAGCGCTCTGCCAGCCGCACCGTCGACACGAACATCGATCACCACTGGCCCGGCCCGCCGCTCGCCGGGCCGCCGCCGGGGCTGCAGCGGCTGGAGCAGTTCTCTGCGCGCTGGCAGGGCGAGCTGGTGGCCGCCGAAAGCGGCGAGCACGAGATCGGCGTCGAAGGCGACGATGGCTTTCGCCTGTGGCTGGACGACAAGCTGGTCGTTGACGACTGGGCCGTGGGCGCGCAGCGCTTTGGCAGCACGCGCATGACGCTGCGCGCCGGCCAGGCCGTGCGCGTGCGCATCGACTACTACCAGGCCGGTGGCGAGCGCGCGCTGCGCCTGGCCTGGCGCCCGCCCTCCGAGCTGCACGCGCTGGCCGGGCTCGGCCGCACGCTGGACCGCCGCCAGGCCACGCCGCTGCCTGCCGGCACCGACTGGTACGACTTCTGGAGCGGGCGCCGCCATCGCGGTGGGGCCAGCGTCGCGCGGCCGTATGCGATCGACGAGTTCCCGCTGTTCGTGCGCGCCGGCTCGGTGCTGCCGCTCGGCCCGGTGGTGCAACACACCGGCGAGATGCCCGATGCGCCCTACGAAGTCCGCATCTATCCCGGCGCCGACGGCCGCTTCACGCTGTACGAAGACGACGGCCACAGCTACCGCTACGAAGTCGGCGAGCGCGCCACCATCGCGCTCGAGTGGGACGACGCCACGCGCACGCTGCGCATCGGCGCGCGCGACGGGCAGTTCCCCGGCATGACGGCACGGCGCACGCTGCATGTGAGGCTGATGGCGCCAGACAGAGGCGGCCGTGCGCAGACGAAGACGGTGCGCTACTCCGGCGCCGCCGTCGAGTTGCGGTTCGGTGGCCAGCAGCGCAAACGCTGAGGATCGGGGGCGCCAGATCGTCAGGGATCGGCGTCTCGGCGCAGTGACGCCAGCACGCGCTGTCGCCATCGGAGCAGGGCGTTCGCGAGGGCGATCTTTCTACAGCAGGCCCCTAAAC
>NZ_JBFUGE010000060.1:0-20061 GCF_056403075.1 Ideonella sp. P3_A4
ACCAGGGCCTGGCCAATGAGCCTGGGCTGGCCGCGGTGCGGGTCACGCGCCTGGGCAGCCCGGCCGAGGTCGACGCCTTGCTCGCCAGCCTGCCGCCCGCCCCTTTGTCTACCGAAGCCTCGCGGCTGAACACCCCCGATGCCCCCGATCCTGCTTGACCCCCACCGGCGCGCGCTGCTCGCCGCGGCGCTGGCCGCCGGCGTGGCACCGGCCTTCGTTCGCCATGCGTTGGCGGCCGATGTGGCGCGCTTCGAGCTCGGCGTCGCCAGCGGCTTCCCGCAGCCCGGCGGCATGGTGCTGTGGACGATGCTGACCGGTGCCAACCTGCCCGAGCGCGCCGAAGTGCGCTGGGAGGTCGCGCGCGACGAAGGCTTTCGCGACATCGTCGCGCGGGGCACCGAGACCGCCGACGCGGCCTGGGGCCACAGCGTGCACGCCGAGCCCAGCGGGCTGGCGCCCGGCCGCTGGTACTGGTACCGCTTCGAAGCGCTCGGCGCACGCAGCGCCACCGGCCGCACCCGCACCGCGCCGGCACCTGACGAGACCGCGCCGCTGGCCTTCGCGATTGCCAGCTGCCAGCGCTACGACGCCGGCCGCTACGCCGCCTGGCGCCAGCTCGCAAGCGAGCCGCTGGACCTGGTGCTGTTCCTCGGCGACTACATCTACGAGTACCCGTCGTCGCCGCTGTCGCCACGCCAGCACGAGGCCGGCTACACCCGCACGCTGGCCGAGTACCGCGCCCGCTACGCCACCTACCAGCGTGACCCGCAGCTGCAGGCCGCCCACGCCACCTGCCCATGGTTGCTGGTGTGGGACGACCACGAAGTCGAGAACGATTACGCCGGCCTGCAGGGCAACGAACTGCAGACCGGCTTTGCAGCCCAGCGTGCCGCTGCCTACCAGGCCTACTGGGAACACCTGCCATTCCCGAAGGCGCTGCGGCCGGCCGCCAGCGGTGGTGGCGAGATGCGCATCTACGGCGCCCATGACTGGGGCCGGCTGGCGCGCATCCTGGCGCTCGACGATCGCCAGTACCGCGACCCGCAGGCTTGCCAGAAGCCGGGCCGCGGTGGCTCGGGCACGGTGGCGCTGAAGGAATGCGCCGCGCTGCGCGACCCGCGCCGCACGCTGCTGGGCGAAGCGCAAGAGCAATGGCTCGCCCAGTCTTGGGCGACCGACCGGCCGTGGAACCTGCTGGCCCAGCAGACGCTGATGGCCCGTTTCGCCTGGAGCGACCCGGCCGGCCCCAATGGCGGGCTGTACTGGACCGACGGGTGGGACGGCTACGCACCGGCGCGCCAGCGCCTGTTCGACAGCATCACCCAACGCAAACTCGGCGGCACCGTGGTGCTGGGCGGCGACGTGCACGCGCATTACGTGGCCGACCTGAAAACCGACTTCGCCGACCCACGCTCGGCGACGCTGGCGACCGAGTTCTGCGGCAGCTCGATCAGCAGCCTCGGCCTGGAGCAGGCCAAGATCGACGCGGCGCGGGCGCTGAACCCGCACGTCAAATGGGGCCGGGCCGACAAGCGCGGCTACATCAGCTTCAGCCTCGATGCCAAGCAGATCGAGGCGCGGTTGATGGTGGTGGCTGATGCGCTGGACGCGTCGAGCAAGGTCGATCTCGCGGCGCGCTATATCGTCGAAGCCAGCCGCCCCGGCGCGCAACTGGCCTGACGCCAAAGCAACGGCGATGCAAGCCATCTTCGCCGTCACGCTGCCGTTCTTTGCGCTGGTGCTATGCGGCTACCTGGCCGCCAAGCGCCATGTGCTGCCGGCCAGCGCGATCCCCGGGCTGAACGCGTTCGTGCTGTTCTTTGCGCTGCCTTGCCTGCTGTTTCGATTTGGTCAAAGCACGCCGCTGCTGCAGTTGTTGAACCCGGCCGTGCTCGGTGTCTACGTGCTGGCGGCGCTGATCATCGTGTTCTTCACGATCGCGGTCACGCTGTCCGAACGGCTGCGGCTGAAGGACGCTGCGTTCGGCGCGCTGGTCGCGGCGTTCCCTAACTCCGGCTTCATGGGCGTGCCGCTGCTGGTCGCGCTGCTCGGGCCGGCGGCCGCGGGGCCGGTGATCTGCACCGTGCTGGCTGACATGCTGATCACCAGTTCGCTATGCCTCGGCCTGGCTCAAGCCGCGGGTGCGGGCGCGGGCGGTGGCCGGGCAGCCGCGATGCGCGCACTGCGTGGCGCGTTGTCCAACCCGCTGCCGTGGGCCATCGTGCTGGGCGCAGCGGCTGGTGTCACGCAGCTGCAGCTACCGGGACCGGTGCAGGCGATCATCAAGATGCTGGCCGATGCGGCGAGCCCGGTCGCGTTGTTCACGATCGGCGCGGTGCTGTGGCGCTCGGGCGACCCGGCGCACCGCAGCGCCGACACTGACGACGACGGTGCACCGCCGCCGACCGCCACGCCACTGCGGCAGGTGGCGCCGGTGGCGGCGATCAAGCTCTTGCTGCACCCGCTGCTGGTGCTGCTGCTGGGCGCCGGTGCGCGCGAAGCCGGTGTGCCGCTCGGCAGCTTCGAGCTGATGGCGTTGACGCTGACCGCGGCACTGCCAAGCGCCAGCAACGTGTCACTGCTGGCCGAGCGTTATGGCGCCGACAACGGCCGCGTCGCCCGCATCATCATGGTGTCGACCGCGCTGGCCTTCGTGACCTTCAGCGCCGCGGCCTGGCTGTTCGACATCCAGCCCGTGGGTTGAGCCACCGAAGCCGCGCCGTCACGCCGGCAGCGGGCGCCCTTGCAGCCAGTCCGGCCGCAGCAGGCCGTACAGGCCCGAGTCGGACACCTCGCCCGCCACCCACCAGCGTTCGCGCAACGTGCCTTCGAGCCTGAAGCCCAGCCGTTCCAGGCTCGCGGCCGAGGCTGCGTTGCGCGGGTCGATGTCGGCTTCGAGCCGGTGCAGCAGCAGGTCGTCGAAAGGCGCCCCGGCGCGGTGGTCGAAGGCCAGGTCGACCAGTGCGTTCAGCGCCTCGTTCATCAGGCCGGAGCCCTGCTGCTCGAACGCCAGCCCATAGCCGATCTCGGCGTGGCGGTTGCCCGGGTCGATCTTGAACAGGCTCGCGGTGCCGACCACACGGCCGAGGTCGTGTCGTACCAGCCCGAGCCGCAGGTCGCGCCGCTCGGCGAGCGACTCGCGGTCCGACGCGATCATGCGCAGGGCCTGCGCGCGGTCAGTCCAGGCCGGTGTCGACCAGTAGCGCATCACGCGCGGGTCACTGAAGATCGCGAACAGGTCGTCCGCATCGTTGTCGGTCAGCGGACGCAGTGTGAGGCGCGGCGTGGTGATCAAGAGGTCGGCAAACGGGGTCATGTCGTCTCGTATCAGGTCGGGTCGGTCAGGAGGTCCAGGTCTGGCTCAGCCAGCCGGAACCAGCTTCAAAGTGGCAGGTGGCGTGTGCGCCGTTGACCAGCGTCAGCTGCGGTTGGCGGTGGCCGATGTCGAGGTCGATCAGCACCGGGCACGGCAGATCGCCGAGCGCGTCGAGCGTGGCTTGTGCATGGTTCAACCGATTGGCGGCAGTCACCTCGGGCGCGGCCGAGCGCCCCAGCAGCACGCCGGCCAAGCCATCGAACCAGCCGTGCAGGCGCAGGCTGTGGAAGGTGCGCAGCATCTCGCACGGGCTTTGCTCGCAGTTCTCGAGGTACAGCAAGGTGCCGTCGCTGCCGCAACGGCGCACGAAGCCTGGCACGTCGCCGAAGCGCGTACCGGCGAGACGGCTGACCGTGTCGAGGCAGCCGCCAATGAGTCGGCCTTGCACGGTCAGCGGCTCGTCACGGCCATCGAGCCGGCGCCAGCGGGTCGGCTCGGTCTGGTTCAGCGCTGCATTGGTGTCGGTCTCGAACGGGATCCACTGCACCTGGTAGCGGCTCGACGCGCGCTGCACGATCGGCGTCGCGCCGTCGTGCATCAACACGTCGAACACGCCGGTGACCGGCGGGTCTGTCTGGCCGGGCGCCAGGTCCATCAGGTTGCTGCCATGCGCGCTGGCCCAGCCCGCGCACAGCGCCAGCGGCATCTGCAAGGTGCTGATGTCGGAAAAGCCGAGCAGCCATTTCGGCGGCAGCGCGCGCAGTGCATCGAAGTCGAGCAAGGGCAACAACTCGATCGCACGTTCACCACCCCAAGGCGGCAGCACGGCGGCGATGGCGGGGTCGGTCAGGAAGCGCGTCAGCTCGGCCGCGCGCTGCGCAGCGGGTGCGCTGGCATCGTGGTGCTGGCCGCGCAGGCAGTCGCCTTCGACCACGTTGAAGCCGCGCGCACGCCAATGGTCCAGCACCAGGTCCAGCCGCGGCAGCGCGCCTAGCGCGACGCCGGATGAAGGGGCGGTGATCGCGACCGTGTCGCCGGGGCGCAAAGGGTGGGGAAAGCGGAGCATCGCGCAAGCCATGGTTTACCAGGGCCGCACAGGCTACCTCAGCGCGGGAGACTCAACCCCCAAGTTGCATCGAGGACATGTCGCATGAAGCCGACGGACGCACGCATGGTGATCGTGGCCTACCGCCCCCGCCCGGGCCAGTCTGAAGCCTTGGCCGACGTGGTGCGCCGCCACGGCCCGGTGCTGCGCGCGGAAGGCCTGGTGACCGAGCGGCCGTTCACCACCTGCGAGGCCGCCGACGGCACGCTGGTCGAAATCTTCGAGTGGCGCTCGGCCGAGGCGATTGCCGCCGCGCACCACAACCCGCAGGTGCAGGCCCTGTGGGCCGAGTTCTTCGCCGCTTGCGAGTACCTGCCGGTAGGCCTGCTCAACGAGTCCGCGCAGCTGTTCAGCGAGTTCACGCCGCGCGACGACCTGGTTGGTTAAGCTGCGCGCCTTCGCAATTGCCCTCGGAGCTTGTCGATGAATTGCCTGTTTCGTGCCGCTGCCGTCGTGGCTGCGTTTGTTGCGCCGGCCGCGATGGCCGCCCCCGCAGCCGCCACTTCCGGCTTGACCGTGGCCCAGGTGCTGGAGCGGTCACCCGCCAAGGACTGGCGCCCGCTCGACCCGCAGAACACGCTGTTGATGGATCTGGCCGGCGACGGCTCGCGCCAGGTGATCATCGAGCTGGCCCCGCGTTTTGCGCCGCGCCATGCGGCCAACATCCGCACCCTCGCGCATGAAGGCTACTGGGACGGCCTGGCCATCATGCGGGTGCAAGACAACTACGTGACGCAGTGGGGTGACCCGAACGGCGAGGTGCCCGAGAAGACCAAGCCGCTGGGCAGCGCATCACCCAAACTGCCGGCCGAGTTCTCGGTGCCCCTGAAGGGCCTGCCGCTGGTGCGCCTGCCGGACGCCGATGGCTGGGCGCCGGTCACCGGCTTCGTCGACGGCATGCCAGTCGCGGCCGACCCGAAGACCGGCCAGGCCTGGCTGGCGCACTGCTACGGCATCGTCGGCGCGGGCCGCGACATGGCCAAGGACAGCAGCAACGGCACCGAGCTGTACACCGTGATCGGCCAATCGCCGCGCGGGCTGGACCTGAACATCACTGTCGTCGGCCGCGTGCTGCAGGGTATGCAGCACCTGGTCGCGCTGCCGCGCGGCACGGCCGAGATGGGGTTCTACGGCCCAGGCGAGCAGCGCACGCCGATCCAGCGCGTGCGTTTGCTGGCCGACGTGCCCGAAGCCGAACGGCCCGCGCTCGAAGTACTGCGCACCGACAGCGCCACCTGGCCAGCGTTGCTGCAGGCACGGCGGGTGCGCAAGGAAGACTGGTTCGTGCACAGCCCGCACCACATCGGCCTGTGCAACGCGACGGTGCCGACGCGGCCGAAGGTGGTGGTGGAGTCGCCGGCGAAGTGATTCGATTCGCGCACGGGGCGCGCGATGAGGGCATCGCCCCGTGGCGTTCAATCGCGCTCAACCGTGCGCAACAGGTCCGACAGCGTTTTGCCCACTTCGTCGCGAAACGGCTCTTCGAGCATCGTCACCTCAGCGATGCGATCGACGCGGAAGTTGCGGAAGTCCTGGCGCTGCTCGCACCAGGCGCCCAGCGTCCAGACGGCGCCCCAGTAGAAGCAGCCGAGCGGACGGATCGTGCGGGCGCTGTCGCGGCCGGCCTCGTCGCGGTAGGCGATGCGCAGCTTGCGGCGCAACTCGATCGCGCCACGCAAGCGCTCCAGCCGCGTGCGCACCGGGTCTGTGTCGCCGTAACTCGGCGCGTAGATCGCCAGGCTTTCAGCCGCGGCGCGCGCAGCCGTTGGCAGCACCGCCAGGATCTTCGACAGCGCGGCCTCGGCCGCCCGAGCCAGCTCACTGTCCAACCGCGGCTGAGCCAGCCGCACCGAGGCGACCAGGGCTTTGGCTTCGTCGGTCGAGAACATCAGCGGCGGCAGGTCGTAGCCCACGCCGAGCCGGTAGCCGACACCCGCTTCGCCCTCGATCGGCACGCCCTGCGTCTGCAGATCGGCCACATCGCGGTAGACGGTGCGCAGCGACACCTCCAGCCTCTCGGCCAGGAAGGCGGCGGTCGACAGGCGTCGACCACGGATCAGCTGGACCAGTTCGAACAGTCGGTCGGCTCGGCGCATCGGCAGCGTCAGCCCATCGCGGTGCAGATTTCGACCAGCACGCCGTCGGGGCAGCGCACGTAAGCCACCGTCTGGCCCCAGGGCTTGACCGTCGGCGGTGTCAGCAGCGTCGCGCCGTGGTCTACCGCGCGCTGGCAGGCTGCCGGCACGTCGGTCGCCACGAGGCCGATCTCGACCCCCAGCGGCTTGTCCGACCGATCGGCCGCCACGTAGTCCTGCCCCAGGTTGCCACGCGCCGTGTCGTGCTGCGCAAACGCCAGCGCCGTCGCGCCCGTCTCCAGCTCGCCGTACCCGCCACCGGGCGCCACAAAGCGCCGCTTCAAACCGAAGGCTCTCTCGAAGAAAGCCAGTGACGCTTCGACGTCAGCCACATAGGCAATCGTGTAGGCAAAGTGCATCTCAATCTCCAATCCGCCGGACCCATGCTACGCGGCTGACCAAACGGCCGCGCCCATCAGGGCCGGCCCTCCAAGTGGCGTGCGCGGAACCGGCTCAGCCGGTCCGCCGCGCGAACCCCTCGCGTGGGGCTCAATTTCTGGCGTGGGGGCTCATTTACTGGCGTGGATGCCGACGCGATTGCCTTCACTGTCCTCGATGTGCACGAAAGCGCCCATGTCGCCCGGCAGGTCCACGCGCGGCAGCAGCAGCTTGCCACCGGCTTCGCCCAGACGGGCAACGACTGCGTTCAACGACGGTTCAGCGTTCAGGTAGACGACCGTGCCTTGGGTGGTCGGCGCCGGTGCGTTGGTGCCGGCATACAGGCAACCGCCCACACCACTGCCTTCGGTATAGGGGAATACCGCCAGTGTCGTGTCAGGACCCATCGCCTCGCGGCGCAGCGGACGGGCGAACAGGGTTTCATAGAAACGTTGGGCGCGGTCCAGGTCGCGCACCGGGATTTCGAACCAGTTCAGGGCCTGGGTGGGGGTCTTTTGTTCGCTCATCGTCTTCTCCTGTAGGGGGTGTGGGTCTCGCACCGGCATCGAAGCTCGGCACGGGTGTCATGCTGCGTCACCCCTGCTGACAACGTCATGGCAGCAGGGGATTGCGCGGCGCAAGCTGGGGGGCTCCAATCACTGGATGTCGTTCCCCGAGCCCTCGTCCCCCGGGTTGCCCCCAGGGCTGCCGGCCCATGGCCAGCTCGACGCGCTGTATGCCGACGCCTACCGCGAGCTGCGCCGGCTTGCGCGCGCCCGCCTGCATGGCGGCGGCCGCAACACGGTGCTCGACACGACCGCGCTGGTGCACGAGAGCTACCTGCGCCTGGCCCGGCACAGCGACATCGCTTTCGAAGACAAGCTGCGCTTCATGGTCTACGCCGGCCGGGTGATGCGATCGGTCATCATCGACCTGGTGCGCGAGCGCCAGGCCGAGCGCCGCGGCGGCGACGTGGCCCATGTGACGCTGACGACCCAGCTGGGCGAACACCTGCCGGGCAACGCCGGCGAGGCTGAGATCCTGCGGGTGCACGACGCCCTCGACGAGTTGGCCAAGCTCGACGAGCGCATGGCCCAGGTGGTCGAGCTGCGTTACTTCGCCGGCATGACCGAGCCGGAGATCGCGCAAGCCTTGGGCATCACCGACCGGACCGTGCGCCGCGACTGGCAGCAGGCGCGCCTGTTCCTCGCTGAAGCCCTGAAGTAGGCCAAGGCACGGCAGTTGGTCATGAACGCGACGGTGTTCGACATCGCCCCGGCCGAATGGGCGTTGCTGCGTCGATTGCTCGATGAAGCGATGGAGCTGCCGACGGCCGAGCGGCCGGCTTGGCTGGAGGCACTGCCGCCTGAGCACGCGGCGCTGCGACCACGGCTGGAGAGCCTGTTGTCGCATGCCGACGACGAGACCGATGGCACCGCCACCGGCGGCACCACCACCCGCACCGGCCAGCGCTTCGGCAGCATGCCGCGGCTGGCGCCGATCGACGACGAGCCGCCTCCGTTGCCGCCGGATGCCGGCCCGTACCGCGCGATCCGCCTGCTCGGCGAAGGCGGCATGGGCCGGGTCTGGCTGGCCGAGCGCACCGACGGGCTGCTGCAGGGCCGACCGATCGCGCTGAAGCTGCCACTCGCGTCGTGGCACCACCCGCAGCTGGCCGAGCGCATGGCGCAGGAGCGCGAGATCCTCGCGGTGCTCGACCACCCGCACATCGCACGCATTCACGACGCCGGTGTCACCGCCGAGGGCCAGCCTTTTCTCGCGCTCGAATACGTCGAGGGCGAACGCATCGATGCCTACGTGCACCGGCAAGGCCTGGACACGCGCCAACGCATCGCGCTGTTCCTGCAGGTGACCAGCGCGGTGGCCCATGCCCATGCGCGACTGGTGGTGCACCGCGACCTCAAGCCCGGCAACATCCTCGTCACCGACCAGGGCCAGGTGCGGCTGCTGGACTTCGGCATCGCCAAGCTGCTGGCCGCCGACCCGGCCAAGGCAGAGCTGACCGCGCCGGCCCAGCGCGCGATGACGCCGCAGTACGCCGCGCCCGAGCAGATCCTGGGCAAGCCGATCGGCACCGCGGCCGACATCTACTCGCTCGGCGTCGTGCTGTACGAGCTGCTGACCGGCGTGCTGCCCTACCAGCCCAAGCGCGCTTCGGCGGCAGCGCTGGAAGACACCATCCTCAGCACCGCACCGGCGCGCCCGAGCCAGAAGGCAACCGACGCATCGACGCGCCGCCTGCTGCAAGGTGACCTCGACACGGTGTTGCTGAAGGCGCTGAAGAAAGACCCGGCCGAACGCTATGCGACGGTGCAGGCCCTGTCCGACGACCTGCAGCATTGGCTCGATGACCGGCCGGTCAGCGCCCAGGCCGACAGTGCCTGGTACCACGCACGCAAGTTCGTGCAGCGCAACCGGCTCGCTGTCGGGTTGGCAGCGGGCTTCGTGCTCTCGCTCGGCGCCGCGCTCGGGGTCGCGTTGTGGCAGGCCAATGAGGCGCGCCAGCAGGCCGCCAAGGCCACCGCGATCACCGGCTTCCTGGTCGGGCTGTTCAAGGCCAACGACATCGAGCAAGCCGGCGGGCTGGCCAAGCGCGAGCAAAACGTGCAGCAGTTGCTGGAACATAGCGCCGATGCCTTGGCCACCGGCCTCGTCGACCAACCCGAGGTGCGCGGCGATTTGCAGCAGGTGGTGGGCGGCCTGCTGCATGACCTGGAGATCCTGGAGGCGGCGATCAAGGTCCGCCAGGCCCGCGTCGCCAGCCTGAAAGAGCAGCACGCCCCGCGTGCCCAGCAGGTGCAGGCGCTGCGTGACCTCGGCACCAGCCTGCGCGAGAACAGCGATTGGGTTGCCGCGCGCGCCGCCCTCGACGAGGCCCAGGCCCTGTGCGGCGAAGCCGGCTTGGGCGACAGCGCGGCCTGCCTCGGCGTGACGCTGGACCTCGGCAACGTCGATTTCGCTGAGCGCAAGATCGATGCGGCGCTGGCGCGCGTCGAGCCGCTGATCGGCGCCTTGCAAAAGCACTCGCAGGCGATCGACGACCTGGCCGACAGCCAGGAGCTGCTGGCCTTGCTGCGCATGGCGCGCAACCAGCCCGACGCCTCGCACGCCGCCTACGAGAAGGCGCTGCAGCTGCGCCAGGCGCAATGGGGCGAAGGCTCGGTCCGGCTGGCCCAGATGCGCTACCGCTTCGGTCGCCATCTGTGGACCATGCGCCGCCTGGCGCAGGCCGAGGCGGCGCTGCGAGCCTCGTGGCAGACCACCAGCGCTGCCCTGGGGCCCGAGCACGTGGCCAGTRCGCGCAGCGAGCTGTGGCTGGGCCGGCTGCAAACCACGGTCGGCCTGTCGGGCGAAGGCATGACGCACCTGCGCCATGCGCGCGAAGCGATGCAGGCACAGGCCAGCCGGGTGGACCCGGCCGAACTCTATGGAACCGAGGCGGCCTGGGCCGGCGCGTTGCTGTTCGACGGCCGGCTGGCCGAAGCGAAGGTTGCGCTCGACGCGGCCGCGGCGCAACGCCAGCAGCTGGGCTCTCGCGCCGGGTCGGACCCGACGCTGGACTTGGCCCAAGCGCGCTGGTGGCTGGACACCGGCCACTTCGCCGACAGCCGCGCGCAGTTGCTGAAGCTGCGCGATGCGACGGTGGCTCAGCTCGGAAATCGGCACCCCTATGTTGCGGACCGTTTCCTGCGTCTGGCGCAGGCCGACCTAGCCGCCGGCGACCTGGCTGCGGCCGAATCCAACCTGCAAGCGACGCTGGCCACGGAAGACACCATCGAGACCGTGTTCGGCACGCCCAAGCACCGGGCGCAGCTGGTCCAGGCGCAGCTGTGGCTGGAGCAAGGCCGCGCCACCGAGGCGGCCTCGCTGGCCGACAAGCTGCGCCTGCAGGCCGCGGCCACGCCCCGCGCCGAGCAATACCGCGAGTCGTTCTTGTTGCTGAACGAGACCGTGGGCCGGGCACTCGCCGCCGCCGGCCGCGCCACTGAAGCCACCCCCTACTTCGAGCAGTTCATTGCCACGCTCGAACCGGCCAACGCCCAGCATCCCTGGCTGGCCCTGGTGCGGGCCCACCATGCCGCTAGCCTGCTGAGCCAAGGCCAGGTGACCCAGGCGCGACGCCAGGCCGAGCTGGCCCGCGCGGCCCTGTCGGCCCAGCCGCTGGCGGGCCCCCAGTTCTGGCGGCCCTTGAAAGCCGTTGAAGCGCAGCTGGCGAAAGCCGGGCTGTCGTGATGTGGGCCGCTTGTCCGGATCAGGCGGCTGAATGCGTTATTTGGTTTGCAGGCCTGCAGTTCGGGCCGATTGACTGAAGGAAGAGACATGGACACGCGAACTTCTCTGCGCACCAAGGCCTGGGTGATGGCCCTGCCCTGGTTGCTGGCCGCCGGCCCGGTCTGGGCCGACGAGAACGGCCCGTTGCAGACCCAGAGGTGCAACGACCCGCCGCCGGCGTTTGATGGCAGCCTGGTGCCCGACAGCGACATCGAGCCGCTGGTCACCGGCAAGTGGCTGAAGCCCGGCACCACGGTGGCCACCAATGGCACGAACTCGCGCGAATCGCCCGAACTGGGCGGACCGAAGCTGCTGACCACCAGCCAGAGCTTCGAATTCAAGGACGCGAAGGGCCTGATCAGCGGCAAGTACACCGAAATGATCGTGCAGGGCACCGACAAGAAGTGCAAGTGCCACCTGCGGGTTCAGATCCGCGAAGGCTGCGTGTCGCGGGTGATGATCAGCAAGTACGTGCACCCGCTGAAGCTGGTCGCCGACTACCGCGACGACCTGGGCGGCCGCATCCCTTCGAAGACAGCCTCACGCTCGACCGACGGCACGCAGATCAACTTCAATCTGGCCACTCCGGTGTGCGCCGGACAGGACAGCCGTTGGCTGCTGCTCAACACCAGCGTTGACGAAGTGGCACCGCTGAGCGTGCTGCAGTTTGTTTCGCCCGAAGGCCAGCTGTCCCAGCCGCTGCCCGTGCACGTGCCGCTGGTCAAGTAAGACCACACGCCAGCCCCGCTGCCGCTGCACACGGCAGCAGGCTGCTGACTGAGCTTTCGCCGACCGGCGCTATCATTTGCGCCGGTCGGCAGTTCACCCAGGCGTCGCCGCGTGGGCCCTCATCGAGATCTCTTCGAACAGGCCCCGAGCTAAACCTGCCCTGATCCACGTTCCCAAGCCCTTGGTCCCATGAGCCCTGCGTTGAACGCGGCGCCTGAACCTCGGCTGCAAGTCGGCGACCCCAGCCCCCGGCCACACCACCGGGCCCGGTTCATGCGCGCGAGAAAGACGCACCATGACGACCATCGCCACGACCCCTTCTTCTGTTGCCAACCGCGGCCGCGAACGTGTGCCGCTGCATTGCGACGACCTGTCGCAGTTCGCCAAAACGTTGCGCCAGCAGCTCGGTGAACACCTCGACAAATCACCCGGCTCGGCGCCCAGCCACGTGCAATTGCTGAACATGCTGGCCCGCGCGGCCGGCCACCGCAGCGTGCAGGCCTTGCGCGCGCAGGCCACGCTGACGCGGGTACCTGCGCCGACCGCCACTGCTCCCGCGGTGAGCGCCGCGCCCGCCGCCACGCTGGGCGCGCACGCGGCCAAGGCGCTGACCCAATTCGACGAGCACGGCCGCCTGGCCCGCTGGCCCTACAAGTTCGCCGTGCAGCGGCTGGCGATGTGGGGCCTGTGGCTGCGTTTCGAGTCGGGCCGGACCTACACCGAGCGCGAGGTCAACGAGATCCTGAAGGCCTGGACGATCTACGGCGACCATGTCACGCCGCGGCGCGAACTGGTCGAGATGAAGCTGCTGGGCCGCAAGCCCGATTGCTCGGCCTACTGGAAAGAGCCGCAGCGCCCAACCGACGAGGTGCGCGCCTTGCTGCAGGCGCTGCGCGCGCGACGCTGATCACGGCTCATGCGGCCGCGGCGCCGCGGCCAAGGTCTGGTCGACGGCGCTCAGCCACTGCCCCAACGGAAGTGGCTGGGTGTCGTCGTGCGTGGCATCCGCCGCCGCGGGCCACGCCAACAGCCACCCGAGCAGCGCGACAGCACCTAGCACCTGCGCCGCGACGATCGCCGGCAGCAACGCCACCGTGTCGACGACCTGCGCCGACAACGGCAGCGCGCAGCACAGCAGGCAGACCACCGCGAGGCCATAGAGCGCAGCGAACACGCGCCGCGCCCGGCGTGAGCGCGCGTTGTGTTCGGCGTCGAGGCTGTCGTTTGCTGCCGTCTTGGTGGTCGTCATCGCGTGGCTCCCGTGATGACACCATTGGAGCCGGCGACAGGCTCAAGGGCTGAGCCAACCGGCAGCGAATACCGTCGTCAGAACCGTTCGGAGACCAGCAACAGATTGGTCTCGGACTGCAGGATGCCGTCGATCAGGCGAATGCTCCCGAGCGCCGTGTTGAACGCATCGATCGACTCGGCCTGCAGCTCGGCGACGATGCCCCAGCGGCCGTTGGTCTTGTGCAGCGCGCGCACGCTGGGCTGGCCACGCAGCGCGCGCAAGACCTCGGGCGCGCGGTTGCCGTCGACCGAGATCGTCATCAGCGCCCGCACCGGTGGCTGCGCGCCCGCCGCAGCCACGCCGCCCAGCACCAGTGTGTAGCCGGCGATCACGCCTTCGCGCTCCAGCCGCGCCAGGCGGTTGTGCACCGTGCTGCGCGAGACGCCCGTCTTGCTGGCGAGCGTGGCCGTGCTCAGCCGCGCGTTGTCGCGCAGCAGGCTGATCAGGGCATGGTCAATGTCGTCGAGGGCCGCGTTGGCCTGGGCAGTTGGCATTTCGCGAACAGGGCTTGGCGATTTGCTCAGCATAGCCAGCAAATCGATCGGTTCGCGGTCTTTTGTTTGGATGGCACCCTGGCGAGACTGCGGCCGCCGAGCAACTTCATTCGCCTTCCGATGACCAGCACCGCCAGCCTGCAAGCCCCCCGCGCCGTCGTGATGATCCGCCCGCACGCCTTTCGCGTGAACCCGCAGACGGCGGCCGACAACGCCTTCCAGAGCCTGGTCGCCGCGACCGAATCGGACCTGGCGGCAGCCGCGTTCGAAGAGGTCAGCGCCGCCGCCGATCGGTTGCAGGCCGAAGGGGTGCGCGTGCACCTGTTCGACGACGATGGCCGCCACGACACGCCCGACTCGGTGTTCCCCAACAACTGGTTTTCGACCCACGCCGGCGGCCAGATCGCGGTCTACCCGATGGCGGCGCCCAGCCGCCGCCGCGAACGCCGCCCCGACGTGATCGAGCTGCTGAAGGCCGAGTACCGGGTGCAGGACGTGATCGACTACTCGGGCCTCGCGCACGACGGCGTGTTCCTCGAAGGCACCGGCGCGATGGTGCTCGACCACATCGGCCGCATCGCCTACACCGCGCGCTCGAACCGGGCCGATCCGGTCGCGCTGGAGCGTTTCTGCACCCACTTCAACTTCGAGCCGATGGTGTTCGACAGTGCCGACCGCCATGGCCGGCCGGTCTATCACACCAACGTGCTGATGTGCCTGGCCACCAGCTTCGCGCTGGTCGGGCTGGACCTGATGACCGACCCGCTGCGCCGGGCCGAGGTCTGCCAGCGGCTGGAAGACAGCGGGCGCGAGGTGATCGCGTTGAGCCCGGCGCAGGTTGCCGAGTTCGCCGCCAATGCGATTGAGCTGAGCAGCCCCGCCGGCCGGTTGCTGGCCCTGTCAACCCGCGCCGCGGCGGCGCTGACCGCGGCACAGCGCGCCACCATCGAACGCAGCGCCCGCATCGTCGCGCTGCCGGTGCCGACTGTCGAGCAGGCTGGCGGCTCGGTGCGCTGCATGATCGCCGGCATCCACCTGACGCGGCGTTGATCCCGTTGCGCGGCACGCTGCGCGGCCCCACGATGGCGCGTTGGCGCAAGGCCTTGGCGCGGCTGGGCAAGCCAGCGGCGCCGCCGCTGCCTATGCTCGCCGGCCAAGACACCGAAGGGGCACGCAGTGAGACGCTGGAACGGCTGGGGCGACACGACTGTCGGCCTCGAACTGAACGAGGCCGCTTTGGGCTTTCTGGCCGAGCGGATCGGCGCCGGCCAGCCGCCGGCCGATGCGGCGCTGACCGCTGCGCTGGCGCAGGTTGCCACCCAACCGTCGCGCCTGCCACCACACCGTCTGGTCAGCACGGACCCCGAACAGCGGCTGCGCGCCAGCTTCGGCCAAAGCCTGGGCGACTGGCTGCGGCTGCGCTTCGGGCGCCTGGGCCGCGTCACCGACGGCGTCGCCTGGCCTGAAAGCAACGAGGAACTGCGCGACGTGCTGGCCTGGGCCGCCGCAGTCGGCGCAGTCGTGATCCCGTGCGGTGGCGCGACCAGCGTCGTCGGCCACCTGACGCCGCCGGCTGGCGAGCGGCCTGTGCTGACGCTGATGCTCGGCCGACTGCGTCGCCTGCTGCAGTTGGACCCGCTCGCGCAACTGGCCACGTTCCAGGCCGGTGTCGCCGGCCCCGACCTCGAAGCGCAGCTGCGAGCGCAAGGCTGGACGCTGGGCCACTACCCGCAAAGCTTCGAGTACGCGACGCTGGGCGGTTGGGTCGTGACCCGCTCGTCGGGTCAGCAGTCGGCGAGATACGGCCGCATCGAGGCGATGTTCGCCGGCGGCACGCTCGAAACGCCGACCGGGCCGCTGGTGATCCCGCCGTTCCCGGCCTCGGCCGCCGGGCCGGACCTGCGCGAATGGGTGCTCGGCTCCGAGGGCCGCTTGGGCGTGCTGACCGAGGCCACCGTGCGGGTGCAACGCCTGCCCGAGCGCGAAGCCTTCGTCGGCGTCTTCCTGCCCAGCTGGGCCGCGGGCGAGGCGGCGGCACGCGAGTTGGCGCAGGCACGCCTGGGCCTGTCGATGCTGCGGCTGGCCAACCCGACCGAGACCGTCACGACGCTGGCACTGGCCGGCCACGCCAACGCGATCGCCTGGCTCGAACGCGCGCTGCGCTGGCGCGGCTGCGGCGAAGGCAAGGTGCTGCTGATGCTGGGCCTGACCGGCGGCGCGGCGCAGGTCAGCGCGATGCGCTCCCAGGCGAAAGCGATTCTGCGGCGCCACGGCGGCGTCTCGACGGGCACGCTGCTGGGCCGCAAATGGCAGGCCAACCGCTTTCGCGGCGTCTACCTGCGCAACGCGCTGTGGGACCGCGGCTACGCCGTCGACACGATGGAAACGGCCGTCGACTGGCCGCGTGTCGGCGCCACGATGGCGGCGATGGAGCAGGCCGGCAGCGCCGCACTCGCGGCCTTCGGCGAACGTTGCCACGCCTACACCCACCTGTCGCACGTTTACGCCCAGGGCTCCAGCGTCTACAGCACCTTCGTCTTTCGCATTGGCAACGACTTCGACAGCGCCTGGGCGCGCTGGACCGCGCTCAAGCGCGCGGTCAGCGAGGCGGTTGTGCGCTCGGGCGGCACGATCAGCCACCAGCATGGCGTCGGCAAGGACCATGCGCCGTACCTGGCGGCCGAGAAAGGCGCGCGGGGTCTGCAGGCCCTGCAAGCGATGGTCGACCACTTCGACCCGCAAGGGCTGATGGCCAGCGGCAACCTGCTGCCGGACGCCGGGCCGGCCACTGCGCCGGCCGTGGCAGCCCACACGCGCGAGCCCGAAGCGACCGATGAACCGCGCTGAAGACCTCGCCGCGCTGCGCGGCGTTGGCCCGTGGGATGTGCTCGTCGTCGGCGGTGGCATCGCCGGTGCTGGCGTTGCGCTCGAAGCGGCCCGCGCCGGTGCGAAGGTCGCGCTGGTCGAGGCGCGCGACTTCGCCGGCGGCACCTCGTCGCGCTCGTCGAAGCTGGTGCACGGCGGGCTGCGTTACCTGGGCCAAGGCCGCATCAGCCTGACGCGCGAATCGCTGCATGAGCGCGACGCGCTGCTCGCCCAGGCCGGTGGCCTGGTGCGCCCGCTGCGCTTCGTGTTGCCAGTGCGCCAGGGCGCAAAGCCGGGGCGGCGCAAGCTGGCGATTGGCCTACGCCTGTACGACGCGCTGGCCGGCCGGCGCACGCGGTGTTGGCACGACGCCGCGGGTGTGCTGGGCCAGGCTCCCGGGCTCGACAGCCATGAGCTGATCGGCGGCTGGTCTTACCTCGACGCACAAGCCGACGACGCGCGACTCGTGCTGCGCGTGCTGTCCGAGGCGCGCTCGCTCGGTGCCCGGGTGTTGAACCATGTGCGCGTCGACTCACTGCTGTGCGCCGATCAACCGAGCGCGAGCGGCTCGATCGTGCAGGGCGCTCGGCTGGTCGACACGGTGACGGGCGAAGGCTTCGAGCTGCGCGCCCGCTGCGTCGTCAACGCCACCGGCGTCTGGGCCGACGTGTTGCGCACATCGCTCGGTCACGCACCGATGCTGCGGCCCTTGCGCGGCAGCCACCTGCTGCTGCCCGACTGGCGCCTGCCGCTGTCGCAAGCAGTCGGGCTATTCCACCCGCTCGACCAGCGGCCGGTGTTCGCCCTGCCATGGGAAGGCGCGACGCTGGTCGGCACCACCGATCTCGACCACCGCGAGGACCTGGCGCACGAGCCCGGCATCACCCGCGCCGAACTCGACTACCTGCTGCAGGCGCTGCGCCATGCCTTCCCGGCGCTGGCCCTGAGCGAAGCCGACGTGCGCTCGACCTGGTCGGGCGTGCGGCCGGTGGTCAGCTCAGGCCGCGGGGTGGACCCGTCGAGCGAACCGCGCGAGCACCTGGTGCTGGACGAGCAAGGGCTCATCACCGTCACTGGCGGCAAGCTGACGACCTTTCGTTCGACTGCGCGGCAGGCCTTGCGCTGCGCCGCCCCCCACGTGCCGGCGCTGGCCGGCGCAAGCGCGAATGGGGCCATCTTCGCGCCGCCTGCAGTCGCCTCGGTGGCGCTCAACACGTTGACGCCCGCGCTGCGCGAGCGCTGGATCGCCCGCTTCGGTGACGACGCACCGCTGCTGCTGCAAGCAGCGCAGCCGGGCGATCTGCAGACCATCGCCAACACCGGCATCGCCTGGGCCGAGCTGCGCTGGGCCTGCCGCCACGAAGCGGTCGTGCACCTGGACGACCTGCTGCTGCGCCGCACGCGGCTCGGCCTGCTGCTTCGCGACGGCGCCGCCGAACTCGCGCCGCGCCTGCAGCCGCTGGTGCAGCAGGAGCTGCACTGGAGCGGCGACGAATGGCAGCGTGAGTGGACGCGCTACCAGGCCCTGATCGCGCGCTGCTACGCGCTGCCGCCCAAGGTTGCCGACGTCATCACCGACCTTGGAAGACCGGCATGAACGATCCTTTACTGCTCGCGCTGGACTGCGGCACCCAGAGCGTGCGCGCGCTGCTGATCGACCTGCACGGCAACGTTCACGGCAAGGCGCAGCAGGCCTTCGACGACTACGTCTTGCTGCACGACGGCTGGCACGAGCACGACGCCGAGACCTTCTGGCAGGCCGCGGCCAGTGTCTGCAGGCGCGTGCTGCAAGACCATGCTCACGAGCATGCGGCCGAACGCGTGAAGGGCATCGCGGTCACGACCCAACGCGGCACCGTGCTGCCGGTGGATGCCGCCGGCCGCCCGCTGCGGCGCTTCATCACCTGGCTCGACCAGCGCCGCGCCGGCCGGCTGCCGCACATCAGCCCGTGGTGGCGGCTGGCATTCAAGGCGGCCGGCGTCGCGCCGACGATCGACTACTTCCAGCGCGAAGCGGAAGTGAACTGGATCGTCGAGCACGAACCCGAGGTGTTCGCGCAGACGCACAAGGTGCTGCTGGTCTCGGGCTGGCTGAACTACCGGCTGACCGGCCGCTTCGCCGACTCGGTCGCGTCGCAGGTCGGTTACCTGCCGTTCGACTTCAAGCGCCAGCAATGGGCCGGCGCGCGTGACTGGAAATGGCAGGCGCTGCCGCTGCGGCATGAGCATCTGCCCGAGCTGCTGCCGGTGGGCGAGACGCTGGGCGGCCTGACGCGCGAGGCTGCTGCCGCCACCGGGCTGCCCGAAGGCCTGCCGGTGATCGCCGCGGGCGCTGACAAGGCCTGCGAGATCGTCGGTGCTGGCGCGGTCGCGCCGCACATCGGCGCCGTGTCGTATGGCACCACCGCGACGATTGACGTCACGACGCCGCGTTATGTCGAGGCGATGTCGTTCATCCCGCCGTACCCCGCCCTGCTGCCGGGTCAGTTCAACTCCGAGGTGCAGATCTTTCGCGGCTACTGGCTGGTGCGCTGGTTCAAGGACCAGTTCGGCCACCCCGAGGTCGCTGAGGCTCTGGCCGCCGGCGTCAGCCCCGAAGCGCTGTTCGACCGCCTGGTGGCCCAGGTGCCGCCCGGCTCGCAAGGGCTGATGCTGCAGCCCTACTGGACTCCTGGCATCCGCCACCCCGGGCCGGACGCACGCGGCGCCATCATCGGTTTTTCCGACGTGCACACACGCGCCCACCTGTACCGCGCGATCCTCGAAGGCCTGGCTTACGCGCTGCGCGACGGCAAGGAGCGGATCGAGAAACGCAGCGGCACGCCGATCACCGAGCTGCGCGTGTCGGGCGGCGGCGCGCAGTCGGACGCAGCGATGCAGCTGACTGCCGACATCTTCGGCCTGCCGGCGGCGCGGCCGCACACCTTCGAGACCTCGGGCCTGGGTGCGGCGATCGCCGCGGCGGTCGGCCTCGGTCTGCACCGCGACTTCCCGAGCGCGGTCGCGGCGATGACCCGGCTGGGCCAGCGTTTCGAGCCGAACCCGCAGCACCACGCGCTGTACGACGCGCTGTACCGCGGGGCCTACCAGCGCATGTACAGCAGGCTCGCGCCGTTGTATGCCCAGCTGCAGCGGGTGCTTCGGCCGGTGCGCTGACGCCTCGCCGCCCGGCCCGACCGGGGCATTCGATTGATGCGTCACACTGCGGGCCATGCCGCCCGTCGCCGCCCCAACCCTGCCTCGCCTGCCGCCGCTGGAGCGTGCACGGGTCGTCGGCGCCTACGCCAACACGGCGATCGAGACTGCCCGCGAGAAGGGCGCTGACCTGGCGCGGCTGGCCCAGGCCTGCGGGCTGCCGACGCTGACCCCGGCGCCGGACCTGACGGTGCGCCAGTACATCCGTTTGCTCGATGCCGCCGCGGCGCAACTGGGCGACCCGGCGATCGGCCTGCAGG
>NZ_JBFUGE010000061.1:0-20000 GCF_056403075.1 Ideonella sp. P3_A4
GCATGCGGTGCGCCTTCAGCAGCTCGATCAGCGCGGGGAAGTCGAGCAGCGGCTCGTCGGTGTCGGCCTCGGCATCGGTTTCGCCATCAGCGTCGACCTCGGCCCGGGGCAGCGCCGTCARGTCGACCACCACGGGATCGTGGTTGAACAGCTGCGGCGTGTCGCGCAGGTGCGCCGCCAGCTGATCGGCCAGCGCGGCCAGCTCGGTGGTCTTCAGCACCAGCGACACGAGCGGCAGGCTCGTGTTCTTCAGTTCGAAGACGGCGGGTGCGGTACCCGTCGAAACAGCAGCCATCGATGCTCAGGCAATCACGAAAGGGGCGGAGTTTACCGGGCGTCCCGTGACGGGCCCGGCCCGCCGACCGGCCCGCGCAGGGGCCTTTGCCGTCTAACTGCCTGATTGCACGTGCCTAGCTCGACACCTTGATGGCACGGCGAGGCTCAGGGCGCGCGCACCAGGTCGATCGCATCGTAGGCGAAGCCGGGGCTCAGGAAACCCGGGCCGGACGAGCCGCTGGTGACGCCGAGCGTGAGCACGTTGTCGCCGGCGACCAGCGCACTGGCCGGCACCGCCACCTCGTAGAAGGTGTTGTTGCCGCGGTAGGTGCCCACGGTCAACGTGCGGGTGGCCGGCTGGCCCGAAATCGCGAGGATCGGCCCCCACCATTGGTTGAGCTTCACCGACGGGCGGCCGCCGGCATAGGCCGCGGTGATGCCCAGACGCAGCGTGTGGGCCACGAGCTGGTCGCTGGTCAGCTTGAAGCGGATGTTCAAGGCACCGTTGATCTCGCGCCACTGGCAGGCGGGGAACTCGCGGCTTTTCGAGCTGCCGACCACATAGTCCGGCGCGGCCCAGGCGGCCATGCGCATGTCGGACGGGTGCATCGTCGTCAGCCGCTGGCCGTTCAGCAGCTCGGCGGGGCTGCCGTCCCAGTCGCCGATGCGCCAGACCGCTTTAGTCTTGGCAGGGTCGCCGCCGATCTTGAACGCGTCCACCTGAGTGGTGTGGCCGGCGCTGACGGTGACCGAACGCTTGTCGACCGCCAGCTCGTTCTTGTAGACGGTCATCGTGTAGTCGCCGGGCAGCAGGCCGCGTGCATCGAAGTGGCCGTCGTCGCCCCGCGCGGCCGCCCAGTACTGCGCGGTGGCGTTGGCAAAGCCCACGGTGTAGTCGTGCTTGGTGTCGCGCCCACGCAAGCCCAGGCCCGAGACGCTGCCGCGCCCTGCGGGGCCGACATAACCCTCCAGTGCCATGCCCGAGAACCAGGCCGTGTCCACCTCGGGCGGCTTTTCGCCGCCGGTGAAGACCAGCGTGTAGTGGTTCAGGATGCCGGGGCGGAACGCTTCGGTCTGCGCTTCGCCGTAGTTGATGATGTAGGTGATCTCCTGGTTGGTGTCGGTGCCCTGGTTCAGCAGGCTGCGGTAGAACGGCCCACCCGAGTTGCCCTCGTTGTTGTCACGCACGACCCACAGGCCCACGTTGGGGCCGCGCGCGCCGATGTGGCGCCAGTCTTTGAGCCGCATGTTCGAGTAGTGCTTCGAGCGCGTCTGCCCATCGGCCAGGCCGAAGATGTCGCCCGACTCGATCGCGCCGGTGTTGCCGCGGATGTCCGAAGGCGTCGGGCCATCGGGCAACGCGCCGATCGGCACACGCAGGATGAAGCGCGCGAGGTTCAGCGTGTCCGGCTCACGGGTGAAGCGCGTGGCCATGTAGATGCGCGGCTCGCCGCGGCGCGCGAGGTAGTAGTGCGTCAGCTCGCCGGCCTTCACGGTGACCTTGATGTGGTCGGCGTCGACCTGGGCCGCCTGCACGTCGACCGCTGCAGTGTTCTTGTAGAGGTAGTCGAAGCCGGAGTTGACCTGGCTGCCGCGGCTGGCGTCCTGGTACTGCACGCCCTGGTAGACGAGCGAGGCGATGTCGCCCGGCGACTGGGTGCTGGAGCCGTAGTCCTGCCGGCGGACCTTGAAGACCAAGCCGGCGCCGGTGTCGACGGTGAAGTAGGTGGCGTCTGCGCTGAGGCCGAAACCATCGGCCAGTGCGGCCAAGGGCGACAGCACGGCCAGCAGCGCGAGCGCGCGGGCCAGCCGCAGGGGCTGAGAGGGGAAGGTCATGCGGGATCTGCCTTGTCTGAAATAGTCAGACTATTTTGGCGAGCCCGTGGCCGTGGGTGTTTCTGGGTGTGAGGGGCGCGACGCAGGTGTTTTCGTCGCCCGGCGCTCAGGACATGATCACCTGCAGGCTGTGCTCGTAGCTGGCGGTCAGGCGGTCGAACACGTCGAGCAACGCATCGCTCGAACGGGCCAACAGCGCGCGGCTCTCGCTGCTTTGTGAGCCTTCGGTGCCGCGCAGGCCATGCAGCAGGCGCAGCCATTCGTCGCGCGCGGCGGCCAGTGCCTCGCGGCTTTCGGCGCTGGTCAGCGGGGCGCGCTCGAGTTCGAGCAAGGTGGCTTCGACTTCGTCGAGCAACGGCGTCAATGCCTCGCGCCGGGCGGGCTCCCCCAGCAGCGTGGCGAGCAGCGCATCTTTGGCCACACGTTGCACGCGCATGCGCTGGCGGCCGCACAGGTTGACGACCGTCAGCGCACGCCGCGCACCACCCTCTTCGAGCGCTTCGGTCAGCGCTTCGGCACTGGTCAGCAGCGCCATCGCGCGCTGGTCGCTGTCGGCCAGGGCTTGCGGGGTCTGGCGCTGGTTCAACGCGGCGGCGAGTGCCGTCCAGGCTTCGTTGACAGCGGCCAGCGCCACGCGCGTCGGCTCAGGGGCTTCGGCCAGTTGCGGCAAGGCCGCGAGATGGTCGAGGTTGTCTTGCACGCGCTGCGTGGCTTCGTCTTGCAAGGTGCGGGCACGCCGCGCATCGATGCCGGCCAGGCGCTGCGCGGCCAGCTTGACCAGCCGTTGCGACAGCATGCGCAGCTGGCCGGCGCGGTTGATTGCATCGGCCCATTGGCTGGCCTCGATGACCGAGCGCGAGACCTCGCCGACGCGCAGGTTGGCGTGCATCGCCGCGCCGCGCAGCAGGCGGAAGGCTTCGTCTTCGCCGATGCCGCGCGCGCTCATCAGCACGCCCTTGGCGCGGTCGACCCATTTGCGTTCGTCGAGCTGGCCACGCGCACGGGCCAGCTCGTGGCGAGTCGCAGCCTCGCGTTGCCAGCGGGCGCGGTCGAGCGCCAGACCGGCAGTGAGTACCTCGTCTGCCAGACCTTCTTGCGGCCACCAGCCGGCCAGGCCCAGCGCCAGCAACTCGGTGCGCTCGGCATCGTGTAGCGGCGGCGATAGCAGCGACACCGCGATGGGCGGCTCGCCGGCCCAGGGCTTCAGCGCCTTCGCCAGCTCGGCCGCGCCGGCCATCACCACGACCTGATCCGGTGCGGGCGCACCAGCCTGATGCACCAAGGCGCTGCACGCGCCACCGTGACGGACTGTCGCGCCCGTGCGCTCGAGCGCCTGCTGCACACGTGCGAGCGCCGCCTCGATGGCGCCGGACACCTCTGGAGATGACAACAAGATCACGCTGACGGCCATGAAAGCCATTGTGACCTCAGCCTCATCGGGGCCGGCACTGGCGCACAGGCATGCGTCTTGCGTAATTGGGCTTGCGGTGTAACGACGCACCGCTGTTTCCATCACCGTCTTCAGGTTTCGGCGCCGCCTGCCCTTCATGGCACGTATCGGCGCGCGCCTCACCTGGCCCGCAGCTTTCCGCAGTTGTAGGCGTGGCCCGGCCTTGGCGCCGCCGCCCGGACCCAGCCACACCCCCCATCTTTCCGCCGGCGCCCACCGTGAGGCGCCGCCGTTGGTGCATTCCCACCGCCTATCGAGACCCTTTCGACTTCATCGTTTCGCCAGCCACCATGAGCACCCACAACAGCTTCAAGCACTTCCTCAATGCAGGCCACGGGCCCACGTTGTTCGCCGCGTTCTTCTACTTCGCGTTCTCGTGCTGCATCTGGGTGTTGAACGGCGCGATGGCCCCGTTCATCAGCGAGGCCTACCAGCTGACGCCGGCACAGAAGGGCTTGATGCTGTCGGTGCCGATCATCGCCGGCGCGCTGATGCGCTTTCCGCTCGGCGTGCTGTCGCAGTACATCGGCCGCAAGAACGCGACGCTGGTCGAGATGGGGCTGATCGCGGTGGCGATGATGTATGGCTACACCTCGGTCGACAGCTTCAACGACCTGCTGAAGATGGGCGTGCTGCTGGGCATTGCCGGCGCCAGCTTCGGCGTCGCCTTGAGCCTGGGCTCGGGCTGGTTCCCGCCGCAGCACAAGGGCCTGGCGATGGGCCTGGTCGGTGCCGGCAATGTGGGCACTGCGGTGTCGGTGCTGGTGGCGCCGCCGCTGGCCCAGTGGCTGGGCTGGCAGGCGGTGTATGGCGTCGCAGCCTTTGCGATTTTGGTGCCGATGGGGGTGATGGTGCTGTTCGCGAAAGAGCCGCCCGATGTCGACAGCCATGCCAGCTTTCGGGCCCACATCGCCTGCCTGTTCGAGAAAGACGGCTGGGTCTTCAGCCTGATCTACGGCGTGACCTTCGGCGGCTTCATCGGGCTCACCACCTTCCTGCCGAGCTACTACTACGACCAGTTCGGCGTCAGCAAGGTACAGGCCGGGCAGTTGACGATGCTGGCGGCCTTCATGGGCGCCGCAGTGCGCGTGGGTGGTGGCTGGATCTCTGACCGCTGGGGCGGCGTCAACACGCTGACCCTGGTGCTGCTGGTGGTGGCCGGTGGCCTGACGCTGGTCGGCTTTGCCAGCAGCTCGCTGGTGCTGACGACGCTGCTGCTGATCGTCTGCTTCGCCGCACTCGGCGCGGGCAACGGCGCGCTGTTCCAACTGGTGCCGCTGCGCTGGCCGATGAGCACCGCAGTGGCCGGCTCGATGATCGGCGAGATCGGCGCGCTGGGCGGTGGCCTGGTGCCGAACGCGATGGGGCTGTCGAAGCAGTACCTGGGTTCGTATACCTGGGGCTTCGTGCTGTTCGCGGCGCTGGCGCTGCTGATGCTGGGCGTGATGCGCTTCATGCAGATTCGCTGGACAAGGACTTGGGCAGAGAAAGGGGGGCGTGCACGGACAGTGCCCACGCCCGATGTCGCGACCTACACCGGCGGCGATGTGAAGCGCGTGGCGCGTTCTTGAGCGGCGAGGGACAAACGCAATGACCTCGGCTCGGCGCTCAACGTGGCAGGAACAACAGCCACATCACGAGCACGAAGTTCAGCAGCAGCGACAAGCCGAGCGCCAGCTTCAGCACGGCCGCCGGGTCGCGCTTGATCAGCGGCGTGCTGCCGGGCGCGCGCAAGGGGCGCGAAGCGCCACGCTCCAGCGCGAGCAACAACTCCTCGGCCGTCTCGAAGCGATGAGCGGCCTCTCGCGCCACGAGCTTTTGCAGCACATGGTCGAGCCAGATCGGTACATCGGGCCGGATGCGCGACGGCGCCACCGGGTCGCGCCGGTAGCGCGCGCTCTGGTAGGGCTCGATTTCGCCGTAGGGCAAGCGGCCAGTCAGCCATTGGTACAGCGTGACGCCGAGTGCGAACAGGTCGCTGCCGGCGTCGGGCAACTTGCCATCCCACTGCTCGGGGTTCATGTAGCTGGGCGTGCCGGCGTGCAACTCACGCTGCGCCGCACTCTCACGGCCACTCAGCGCGACGCCGAGGTCGAGCACACGCCAGACGCCATCGTCACCGAGGTGCAGGTTGCCGGGCTTGATGTCGCGGTGGACCACGCCGTGGCGGTGCAGCCGGGCCAGCGCGCGGGTGCAGGCCAGTGCGGCGTCGATCACCTCGGCCACGGCGGGCCGCTCGCCGGCGGTCATGCGCTGCTCCAGCGTGCGGCCGTGGTGCCAATCGAACACGGTGTACAGCGCGCTCGCATCGGCGCGGCGCTCATGCACGCGGACGAAGCCGCCGGCCTCGTCGCCCGCGACACGTTGGCCGAGCCAGGCTTCATGCGCCAGCATCGCGCGCTCTTCGGGGTCGCTGGCGCGCGTGGGGTGCAACGTCTTCAGCGCGACCAGCGCGCGGCTGTCGGGCAGGCGAACCTGATAGAGGCGGTGCACACCGGTGTCGGCGATCAACGCGGTGATGACCAGGCCGTCGAGCGTGTCGCCGACCTTCAGCAACGGCGGCACAGGCAGGCGACGCCCATCGGCCAACTCGTCGTTGAGCTGGCGCGCATCGAGACCGGTGACACGCAGCACCAGCGCGGTGGCGTTGTCGCGGCTGCCAGCGTTGATCGCGGCTTGGGTCAGCGCATCGGCCGCAGCTTGCGCGTCGGGCGTGTGCACCAGATCGGACAGCACCTTGGCCTTCAGCGCGCCATGCACGCCGTCGGTGGTCAAGACGAACACATCGCCGATGCGGGCGTCGCCTTGGGCGTAATCGACACGCACGCCATCGTCCAGGCCAACCGCGCGGGTCAGGCGGCTGCGCTGATCAGGGTGGTCGAAGGCATGGTCTTGGCTCAACTGCAGCAGTGCACCATCACGCAGCAGCCACGCGCGCGTGTCGCCCACGTGGGCCAGCGTCCAGGTCTGGCCTTGCAAGGCCAGCGCGGTCAGCGTCGTCAACGCCGCACCGTCGCCCGGGCGGCGACGGTTGTGGTTGGCCAGCCAGGCGTTCTGCGCGCCGATCAGGCGGTCCAGAACGACCGTGGTTTCCCAGGTGTCGGGCGCGGCGAAGTAGTCGGCCAGCAGGCCCATCACGGTGGTCTGCGCGGCTTCAAGGCCCTGGCCACCGGTCGAGACGCCATCGGCCACCGCGGCGATCAGGCCGCGCGCCGATTCGTGCGGCGCGGCAAGCACCGCACCGGCGAAGTCTTCGTTGCGCTCGCGTGGACCGCGTTCGCTGCTGTAGCCGACATCGACCTCAAAGCTCATGACGACATTGTTGTCGTTGTGGCACCCGAATTGCTTTTCGTGAACTGAAGAAAGGACGGCCCACCATGAAGAAGATGAAGCTCGTGATGGTCGGCAATGGCATGGCCGGCGTGCGCACGCTCGAAGAGCTGCTGAAGATCGCGCCGGAGCTGTACGACATCACCGTCTTCGGCGCCGAGCCGCACCCGAACTACAACCGCATCCTGCTGAGCCCGGTGCTGGCCGGCGAGCAGACGATCGACGAGATCATCCTCAACCCGGTCAGCTGGTACGAAGAAAACGGCATCACGCTGCACCTGGGCAAGAAAGTCACGCGCATCGACCGCGTCAAGCGCCTGGTGATCGCCGAGGACGGCACCGCCGCCGCGTATGACCGGCTGCTGATCGCCACCGGCTCGAACCCGTTCATCCTGCCGGTGCCAGGCAAGGAGCTGGACGGTGTGATCGCCTACCGCGACATCGCCGACACCAACACGATGATCGAGACAGCGAAGACACACAAGCATGCGGTCGTCATCGGCGGTGGCCTGTTGGGCCTGGAAGCGGCCAACGGCCTGATGCTGCGCGGTATGCAGGTCAGCGTGGTGCACATCATGCCGTGGTTGATGGAGCGCCAGCTCGACGACGTGGCCGGCAAGTTGCTGCAGAAGTCGCTCGAAGACCGCGGGCTGACCTTCGAGATTGGTGCACAGACGGATTCGCTGCTGGGTGACCGCGACGATGGCAAGGGCGGCCGCGTGAGGTCGGTCAAGTTCAAGGACGGCCGCGAGATCCCGGCCGACCTGGTGGTGATGGCCGCGGGCATCCGCCCCAACACGGCTCTGGCCGAGAGCATGGGCATCCACTGCAACCGCGGCATCGTCGTCAGCGACACGATGCAGACCGTCACCGACCCACGCATCTACGCGGTCGGCGAATGCGCGGCACACCGCGGCATCGCCTACGGCCTGGTGGCGCCGCTGTTTGAGCAAGGCAAGGTCTGCGCGACGCACCTGGCCGAATTCGGCATCGGCCGCTACAGCGGCTCGCAGACCAGCACCAAGCTGAAGGTCACCGGCATCGACCTGTTCTCGGCCGGCGACTTCATGGGTGGTGAGGGCACCGAAGAGATCGTGCTGTCGGACCCGAACGGTGGTGTCTACAAGAAGCTGGTGTTGAAGGGCGACAAGCTGGTTGGCGCGTGCCTGTACGGCGACACGGTCGACGGCAGCTGGTACTTCAAGCTGCTGCGCGAAGGCCGCACGATCAACGACATCCGCGACCGGCTGATGTTCGGCGAGTCGAACATCGGCGACACCGGCCATGAGGGCCACAACAAGGCCGCGGCAATGGCCGATGCAGACGAGGTCTGCGGCTGCAACGGTGTCAACAAGAGCACGATCTGCAAGGCCATCAAGGACAAAGGCCTGTTCACGCTCGAAGAGGTGCGCAAGCACACCAAGGCGAGTGCGTCGTGCGGCTCGTGCACGGGCCTCGTCGAGCAGCTGATCATGTTCACCGCTGGCGGCGACTACTCGGCCACGCCGAAGAAGAAGGCGATGTGCGGCTGCACCGAGTTCAGCCACCAGGACGTGCGCGATGCGATCTTCAAGGAGCACCTGGTCAGCATCCCGCAAGTGCAGAAGACGTTGGGCTGGAAGACACCGAACGGCTGTTCGAGCTGCCGGCCGGCGCTGAACTACTACCTGATCTCGTCGTGGCCGAAAGAGGCGCAGGACGACCCGCAAAGCCGCTTCATCAACGAGCGCTCGCACGCCAACATCCAGAAGGACGGCACCTACWSSGTGATCCCGCGCATGTGGGGCGGCSASACSACGSCCGACGAGYTGCGCCRCATYGCCGAYGCGGYSGACAAGTACAAGATYCCGACGGTCAAGGTGACCGGCGGCCAGCGCATCGACCTGCTGGGCGTSAAGAAGGAAGACCTSGWSAACGTGTGGAAGGACATCGGCATGCCCTCGGGCCACGCCTATGCGAAAGCACTGCGCACGGTGAAGACCTGTGTCGGCAGCGAGTGGTGCCGCATGGGCACGCAGGACTCGACCCAGATGGGCAAGGACCTGGAGCGCGCGATGTGGCGCATGTACGCGCCGCACAAGGTCAAGTTCGCCGTCTCGGGCTGCCCGCGCAATTGCGCCGAGGCCGGCATCAAGGACGTCGGCATCATCGGCGTCGACTCGGGCTGGGAGATGTACATCGCCGGCAACGGCGGCATCAAGACCGAGGTCGCGCACTTCTTCTGCAAGCTGAAGACGGCCGAAGAGGTGCTCGAGTACACCGGCGCCTTCATGCAGCTGTACCGCAAGGAAGGCTGGTACCTCGAGCGCACGGTGCACTACGTGTCGCGCGTCGGGCTCGACTACGTGAAGAAGAAGATCCTCGACGACGCCGAAGGCCGCAAGGCGTTGTGGGCCGAGCTGCAGTTCGCGCTCGATGGTGAGCCGGACCCATGGTTCGAGTTCGACAAGGCGAAGGTCGATCTGCGCCAGTTCGATCCTGTGTCCGCCAACGCACCTGCTGCGTCGGATCCGCGCACGGTCGTGGGTGTGGCATGACGCTGGAGCGGTCTTCGGTCTCGCGTCGCGCTGCCTTGTGCGCGCTTGGCTGCGCGATCGCCGCACCGGCCACGCCCGCCGACGTGCGTGACCTGAACGACGCCATCAACAAGGCCGGGCGCCAGCGCATGCTCTCGCAGCGCATGGTCAAGGCCTGGCTGGCGCTCGGCCAGCGGGTTGAGGGTGCGCGCGCCGACAAGGTGCTGGCCGATTCGCTGGCGCTGTTCGACCGCCAGCTGGCCGAGTTGCGCGTCATCGCGCCGACGGAGGCGATCCGCACCACCTACGACCAGCTCGACACGCTGTGGGTCACGCTGAAGAACGCGCTGGTCGGTGCGCCTCCTTCGCTGGCGGCCGCACCGGCGCTGCTGGGTCTGGACGGCAAGGTGCTCGCGCTGGCGCACCAGGGCACGCAGCAACTGGAGCAGCACGCGAACAAACCGGTCGGTCATCTGGTCAACCTGGCCGGTCGGCAGCGCATGCTGAGCCAGCGCATGGCCAAGTTCCAGCTGGCGCTTGCGTGGAGCGTGCCGATGGCGGATGCCATCAAGCAGATCGACACGGCGCGCGGCGAATTCCTGACCGCGCTGGACACCCTGGCCACGGCGCCGGAAACGACCCCCGCGATCCAGGAGCAGATCGTGCTGGCGCGCCAGCAGTGGGTCTTCTTCGACGCGGCGATCAGCCGTGCCCAGACTGCGGACGCACGCGACGCGAAGAACGTGTTCGTCGCCAGCGAAAACATCCTGCAGGTGATGGACCACATCACCGGCCTCTATGCCCGCGCGGCGGGCTAGCACCACGAATTTCTGAATGCCGAAGGAAGCTGCCATGTCCAACCCGTCCGCCGACTGGACCGCCATCTGCCGCATCGACGACATCCCGCCGCTGGGCTCGCGCCGCGTCACCCGTGAGCGTGGTGCCGCCGTGGCGGTGTTCCGCACGGCCACCGACCGCGTGCTCGCGTTGCTCGACCGCTGCCCGCACAAAGGCGGTCCGCTGAGCCAGGGCATCGTCTTCGGCGAAAGCGTCGCGTGCCCCTTGCACAACTGGAGCATCGGCCTGTGCGACGGCGTAGCGGCCGCACCGGACGAAGGCTGCACGCCCAAGTTCAGCGTGCAGATCGTCGATGGCGTGGTGCACCTGAATGTCGCCGAGTTGGCCACGCTCGGCATCGACCTGCCGGTGCCAGTGGCCGGGCCGAAGCTGCGCATCGTTTCGGTCGCCTGACCACAAGCCAAGCGGCAATGCGCGAGACCAAGTCCACCTGTTGCTACTGTGGCGTCGGCTGCGGACACGCCTGCGGCGGTCCGCTGTGCGGTGTCCTGGTGCACCCCCCTCTCATCCCCCCGCCGGGCGGGGGGACGCACTGCCGACGGACTCGTTGAGCCATGCGTGAAACCAAGTCCACCTGTTGCTACTGTGGCGTCGGCTGCGGCGTCATCATCGAGCACGATGGGGCGCAGATCAGCGGCGTGCGTGGTGACCCGGACCATCCGGCGAACTTCGGCCGGCTGTGCAGCAAGGGCTCCACGCTGCACCTGACAGCCGCAGCACCGGTGACGCGGCAGACGCGGTTGCTGGCGCCGATGCGGCGTGCGGCGCGCGGCGAGGCGCCGGTGACGATTGGCTGGGACGATGCGCTCGACGACGCGTCGCAGCGACTGGCTTCGATCTACGAGGCCCACGGCCCAGACGCGATCGGTGTCTACATCTCGGGCCAGCTGCTGACCGAGGACTACTACGTCTTCAACAAGCTGGTGAAGGGGCTGCTGGGCAGCAACCATGTCGACACCAACTCGCGGCTGTGCATGTCCAGCGCAGTGGCGGGCTACAAGGCCACGCTGGGGGCCGATGCGCCGCCGTGCTCGTACGAAGACCTGCAGCACGCGCTGACGGTGTTCATCACCGGTAGCAACATGGCCTGGGCGCACCCGATCCTGATGCGCCGGCTGGAGGACGCGAAGCGCGCGAACCCGGCGCAGAAGTGGATCGTCGCCGACCCGCGCCGAACCGAGACCGCCGAGGCGGCCGATCTGCATCTGCAACTGCTGCCCGGCAGCGACGTGGCGCTGTACCACGGGCTGCTGCATCTGCTGCTGTGGGAGGGTCTGACCGATGCGGCGTACATCGCGGCGCACACCAACGGCTTCGAAGCGCTGCGCGACCGGGTGCGCGAGTACACGCCGCGCGAGACGGCGCGGCTGACCGGTTTGAACGAGGCCGACATCGTGACCGCCGCGCGCTGGTTCGGCCAGCAGACGCCGACGCTGTCGCTGTACTGTCAGGGCCTGAACCAGAGCACCGCCGGTACCGCGAAGAACGCCGCGCTGATCAACCTGCACCTGGCCACCGGGCAGATCGGCAAGCCGGGCGCGGGGCCGTTCTCGCTGACCGGCCAGCCTAACGCGATGGGTGGACGGGAGGTTGGCGGGCTCGCGAATCTGCTGAGCGCGCACCGTGACCTGGCCGACCCCGAGCACCGCGCTGAAGTGGCCCGGCTGTGGGGCGTGCCCGATGTGCCGTCGACGCCGGGCAAGACCGCGGTCGAGATGTTCGAGGCAGCGGCCGATGGGCAGATCAAGGCGCTGTGGATCGCGTGCACCAACCCGGCCCAGTCGATGCCGGACCAGGCGACCGTGCGCCGCGCGCTGGAGCGCGCCGAGTTCGTCATCGTGCAAGAGGCCTTCGCGACCACCGCGACCTGCGCTTATGCCGACCTGCTGCTGCCGGCCACCACCTGGGGCGAGAAGGACGGCACCGTCACCAACAGCGAACGCCGCATCAGCCGCGTGCGGCCGGCGGTCGCGCCAGCGGGAGAGGCACGGCATGACTGGCGAATCGCGCGCGACATCGCGCAGCGTCTGGCCGCGCGCATTGCGCCCGAGCGCGCGGCGCTGTTCGACTACCCGACGCCCGAATCGGTCTGGCTGGAACACCGTGAATCCACCCGCGGCCGCGACCTGGACATCACGGGCCTGGGCTACGCGATGCTGGAATCCAAAGGGCCGCAGCAGTGGCCGCTGCCCGAGGGTGCGACCGAAGGCAAACAACGGCTTTACGAAGACGGCATGTTCCCAACCGCCGACGGCAAGGCGAAGTTCGCCGATGTGCCGTTCGAGCCGCTGGCCGAGCCACGCGATGCGCGTTACCCGTTCAGCCTGAATACCGGCCGGCTGCGCGACCAGTGGCACGGCATGAGCCGCACCGGCACGCTGGGCCGGCTGTACGGCCACGAGGGCCTGCCGTGTGTGGACCTGCACCCGCAAGACCTGCAGCGCTTGAAACTGGCGGACGGCGAGCTGGTGCGCGTGCGCTCGCGCCGCGGCCAGGTGGTGCTGCCGGCACGCGCGAGCAACAGCGTCGCACCGACCCAGGCTTTCATCGCGATGCACTGGGGCGAAGAGGTCTTGAGTGGCAGCGACGGGCAGGGCCACACGATGTCCGGCGTGAACGCGCTGACCACGCCGCGCTTTTGTCCGCAGTCCAAGCAGCCCGAGCTGAAGCACGCGGCCGTCGTGGTCGAGAAGGTCGACCTGCCTTGGCGATTGACGGCGATGGCCTGGTTGCCGGCCGACGAGGCGCTGGCCTTGCGCGAGCGGCTGAAGCCAGAGCTCGCGCGCTTCGGCTACGCCAGCCTGCTGCCCTTCGGCCGCGAGCCCGACGAGGGCGGGCGACTCGGGCTGCTGTTGCGTGCCGGTGCCACCGAGGCACTGAGCGACGAGTTGCTCGGGCCGATGCGCGCAGGCTTCGGCTTGGCCCAGGCCGGTGTGCTGGCCTACCAGGACGCGCGCCGCGGCCAGCAGCGTGCACTGCGCGTGGCGCGAGACGCGGACGGCGCGGAGCGGCTGCAAGGCTTCTGGGTGGCCGGCGATGTCAGCGGCGAAGCCTGGCTGCGCTCACTGCTCGAAGCAGACCAGACCCTGCCCGGGCCGGGCCGGCAATTGCTGGCGCCAGGTGCACTGGCGAAGAAGACGGCAGCGCCGAAGAGCGCGCAGGTCTGCACCTGTTTCAACGTGGACGAAGCGTCGATCCGCGGTGAACTGCCGCGTTGCACCGGTTCAACCGATGCGCGGTTGGCACAGCTGCAGGGCAGCTTGAAGTGCGGCACCAACTGCGGATCGTGCCTGCCAGCGTTGCGCAAGCTGGTGCAGGTCGTGCCTATCGGAGTGGCGGCCTGAGCATGACAATCGCCGCCATGAGCATCGCACCCTACCTGCGCGAAATCGGCCGTGGCAAGGATGGCGCGCGCGCGCTGCCGCGCGACAAGGCCTTCGACCTGATGAACCGGCTGCTCGGCGGCGAGCTGAGCGACCTTGAGAAGGGCGGCTTCGCGCTGGCGATGCGCATCAAGGGCGAGACGCCCGAAGAGCTGGCCGGCTTCATGGACGCGGTGCTGTCGCGCACGCTGGTGCTGCACGCCCCGTCACCCGCGATCGTGCTGCCCAGCTACAACGGTGCGCGCAAGCTGCCGAACCTGACGCCTCTGCTGGCGCTGCTGCTGGCGCGCGAGGGCGTGCCGGTGCTGGTGCACGGCGTTCAAGTCGATGCGAACCGAACGACCAGCGCGCAGGTCTTCGAGGCGCTCGGTTTGCCGCCGGTCTCGACCGCCGCTGAAGCCGAAGCGCGCTGGGCCGCGGGCCAGCCGGTCTTCATGCCGATTGCCGCGCTGCACCCCTCGTTGGCGGACCTGCTCGCATTGCGCAACGTGCTGGGCCTGCGCAACTCGGGCCACACGCTGGCCAAGCTGTTGCCGGCGATTCCCAGTGCACTGCGCGTGGTCAATCACACGCACCCTGAGTACGCCATCAGCCTGGCCGAGTTCCTGGGCCAGACCCAGGCCACCGCGCTGCTGATGCGGGGCACGGAAGGCGAGCCGGTGGCCGATGCGCGCCGGCTGCCGACGCTGAAGTGTTTCGTCAATGGCGTGCTCGATGACCAGCTGACGATCGAAGGCGAGGGTGGCTCGCTGGCCAAGCTGCCCGAGCTGCCGCCAGGCATCGACGCTGCCAGCACCGCCGACACGATCCGCGCGATGCTGGACGGCAGCCTGCCGGTGCCCGAACCCATAACGCGCCAAGTGCAGTGCCTGCTGGCGCTGCGCGAACGATTGCCCTAGGAGAATTTCTCGATGCCCACGCTGCACCCTGTCCACCTGGTCGGCGCCGGCCCCGGCGACCCCGAGCTGCTGACGCTGAAGGCGGTGCGCGTGATCCGCGAAGCCACCGTGATCCTCGTCGACGACCTGGTCGGCGAACAGGTGCTAGCCTCGGTGCTGGAGGGCGTGGCCACACCGCCGCGCATCGTGCAAGTGGGCAAGCGCGGCGGCTGCGCCTCGACGCCGCAAGCGTTCATCGAACGGTTGTTGGTGCGCGAAGCGCTGGCCGGCGAAAAGGTGGTGCGCTTGAAGGGCGGCGACCCGTTGGTCTTTGGCCGCGCCGGCGAAGAGATCGCGGCACTGCGAGCGGCCGGTGTCGAGGTTCAGGTGGTCAACGGCATCACTGCCGGGCTGGCCGCCGTCAACGCGCTTGGCACCGGCTGGACCGACAGGCGCTGCGCGCAGGGCGTGCTGCTGGTCACCGGCCATGCACAACCGGGTCACCCGGGGCCGGATTGGGACGCGATCGGCGCAGCCGCCGCGAGCGGCATCACGCTGGTGGTTTACATGGGCGTGGCGCAGGCACCGCGCATCGTCGAAGGCCTGCTGCGTCGGCTGCCGGCCACACTGCCCGCCGCGGTGGTGCAAGGCGCGAGCGGCGCCAACGAGCGCTGCGGTTTGTCGACGCTGGGTGAGTTGCCTTCGATGCTGCAACGCGAAGGCTTCGGCAGCCCCGCGGTGCTGGTGATTGGCCGTGTGCTCGAGGCCGGCGCGCTGGCGCAGGCCGAAGCCTTGCTCACACCGCCGGCGGCACGAGCGGCAGGCTGACGCGGAACACCGTGCCCGGCCCTTCGACGGCCGGCAGCGGGTGGGCGCTGAGCTTGCCACCCATCGCCTGCACCAGCGCGTGCGACAGCGCGAGCCCGAGGCCCGAGCCCTGGACCGTGCCGGTCTCGCGGCCCAGGCGCTGGAACGGCAGGAACAGCTTGTCGAGCTGGTCTTCCGGCAGGCCGATGCCGGTGTCGCGGATGTCGATCACGCCATGCTCGCCATCGATGCGCGCGCTGATCTCGACCCGCCCGCCGGACCGGTTGTACTTGATGCCGTTGGTCAGCAGGTTGATCAGCACCTGCTTCAGCCGCATCGGGTCGGCGCGCAGCACCAGCCCGGCCGGCAGGCTGCCCTCGCGCAGCAGCACCTCGGCGGCCACCGCCTGGCCGCGCAGCAGATCGAGGCAGTCGTGCGCCAGCGCCGGCAAGGGCACCGGCTCGGCCTGCATCGGCAGCCGGCCCGATTCGACCAGCGACAGATCCAGCAGGTCGCCGATCATTGCCAGCAGGTAGTCACCGGCCTGGTGGATCAGGTTGACGCGCCGGCGCTGGCCGCCGGTCAGCGGCTCGTGCTCGTCGATTTCCAGCAATTGCGAAAAGCCCAGCACCGCGTTCAGCGGCGTGCGCAGTTCATGGCTGACGCGCGACAGGAACTGCGTCTTCGCGGCGTTGGCGGCTTCGGCGGCGAGCTGGTCCTGCTGGGCCTGCTCCAGCGCGTGCTGCACGGTGGCATCGGTCTGGGTGCCGAACATGCGCGTCGGTCGGCCTTGCGCGTCTCGCTCGACGACACGGCCGCGCTCTTCGACCCAGCGCCAGGAGCCATCGGCCGCCTTGGCGCGGTAGACGGCGCGAAAGCTCTCGGTCTCTCCGCGCGCGTGGGCCTGGTAGGCGTCTTCGACGCTGTCGAAGTCTTCGGGGTGGATCAGCAGGTCCCAATCGGCCTGGGTGTGGCCGATCGCGTTGGGCGGGTAGCCCAGCATCACGCCGCCTTCGTCGATGTCGCCCAGCGAGTCGGTGGCCAGGTCCCATTCCCAGACGAAGGTGCCACCTTCGCGCATCGCCGTGCGCGCGAGCGACAGCGCATCGCTTCGTGCGCCATCACGCTCGGCGAGCCAGCTGCCGAGCAATGCCCCGGCGGCTTCGAGCAGCGGCAGCAGGCGCAGCGCGACAGCCTGGGTGTCGGCACTGGCCGGCAGTTCGGCAGTGAACTGGCCGACCGGGATGCCGTGGTGAGTCAGCGGGGCTTGCCAGTGCTGCGCCGGGTTAGCGTCGTCGGGCCGCTCGCGGCTGGCTTCGAACAGGCCGCCGGGTACGGTCTGGCCGCCCTCGTCCAGCGCTTCGATGTGGCACTCGCGGTTGCCCAGCAGGTGCACACAGGCACGTGCCAGGCGCTGCAGCGCGTGCGCCGACTCGCCGCGGCGCAGCCGATCGAGCAACGCCGCGTTGGCTTCGGCCCAGACGGCGGTTTCAGGCGGCAACGTCAAAGGGCGGGCGGTGGACATGGCGCGTGGGTTCGGCTTGTCGCACCCGGGCAGGTGGAATGCCCGCCCGCGCTGGCGTCAGTGCCCGCCGCCCAGCTTCTCGCCCGCCTTCAGGCGGTAGACCGTGCCGCAGTACGGGCACTTGGCCTCGCCGTCTTGCGCCAGGTCGAGGAAGACGCGCGGGTGGTTGCTCCACAGCGTCATCTTGGGGTTCGGGCAGAACACGACGCCCGGGCCCTGCAGGTCGGCGGCGGTGACTTCCACCGCGGTGGTGGTCGGGGAGACTGAACTCATGGTCGGACGATGCTCTGCTGTCGAATGAAACTCAAACCCGCGTCAGCCATTCGGCGTACTTCGGGTTGCGGCCGTTGACGATGTCGAAGAAGGCCGTCTGGATCTTCTCGGTGATCGGCCCGCGCATGCCGGCGCCCAGCTCGATGCGGTCCAGCTCGCGGATCGGCGTCACCTCGGCGGCCGTGCCGGTGAAGAAGGCCTCGTCGCTGATGTAGACCTCGTCGCGGGTGATGCGCTTTTCGACCAGCTTCAGGCCCAGGTCCTGGCAGATCGAGAAGATGGTGTTGCGGGTGATGCCGTTCAGCGCGCCGGCCGACAAGTCGGGCGTGTAGACCACGCCGTTCTTGATCACGAACAGGTTCTCGCCGGCACCTTCACTGACAAAGCCCGAGGCGTCGAGCAGCAGCGCTTCGTCGTAGCCGTCGTCGGTGGCTTCCATGTTGGCCAGGATCGAGTTGGTGTAGTTGCTCACCGTCTTGGCCTGCGTCATCGTGATGTTCACGTGGTGACGCGTGTAGCTCGAGGTCTTCACGCGGATGCCGCGCTTCATGCCCTCTTCGCCGAGGTAGGCACCCCAGGGCCAGGCGGCGACCATCAGGTGCACCGTGTTGCCCTTCGGGCTGACGCCGAGCTTCTCGGAGCCGATCCAGATCAGCGGGCGCAGGTAACCGCTGGCCAGCTTGTTCTCGCGCACGACGGCGCACTGCGCGTCCATCACCTGCTGCTGCGAGAAGGGGATCTTCATGCGCAGGATCTTGGCCGAGTTGAACAGCCGCTCGGTGTGCTCGCGCAGGCGGAAGATCGCGGTGCCGCCGACGGCGTCATAGGCGCGCACGCCCTCGAACGCGCCGCAGCCGTAGTGCAGTGTGTGCGTCAGCACGTGGATCTTGGCGTCGCGCCAGTCCACCATCTGCCCGTCCATCCAGATCTTGCCGTCGCGATCGTCCATGCCCATGGTGCTGGTCCTCGTGCCTTGAAAGCCCGTGCCGAACGGGCGGAGCTGGGATTTTAGAGGCGGCCTTCCACCGGGCCGACCGTGTTCAAAACGGCCCCGTCTTTGTAAGCAGTCGTGGCACCCCAGCGAGCAGAGTGTGCATTCCTTCACACCCACTGTCGCGGCCTGCACGACGCGCCCCGTTTTCCCCCTAACTCAAACCGGGCTTACACCTTCTAACAGTGCAGCCTTTTCGGGACACTCCTGTCAGCGGCTTTGAATGGCCGATCAAACCGGCGCCGAGGGCCGCCGCGTAGCAAAAGACATGGAGGTCGTGATGCATTCTTTCTTTCCCCGCGCGCTACAGGCGCTGGCCTTGTCGGCCGGTGTGCTGTCGGCTGTGCCGGCATCGGCCGAAACCTATGATTTTGGCGGGCTGATGCTGGGCGACGGGGCTCCCCTGACGGCAAGTTTCGCCACCCTGACCACCTCGGTCGTCGGTGATGACGTGCTGTTCACGCTCAACGCCTACGGCCTGGACCAGTTCAACGGCGACGAGCCCTGGATCGGCGCGATGTCGGTCGACGGCCTGAAGACCGGCCAAGTGTCCGACGTCAGCGGCGATGCCAACGTGACGATGGGCAAGGGCAATGGCCCGGACGGCAGCTTCGAGTTCAAGTTCGACTTCAGCGACACCAGCGGCAAGCTGGTGGACAACGAAGTGGTCTCCTGGACCTGGGTCGGCGGCGCCGGCCACTTCAACGACTTCGCCGCCCACGTGAAGGGCATCTCGTACGGTGAAACCAACAACGCCTGGTACGACGCCGCGCTGGCAGTGCCGGAGCCGAACTCTTACGCGCTGATGCTGGCTGGCTTGGGCGTGATCAGTGTGGTCGCCCGCCGCCGTCGCCCGCGCTGAACGAACCCATCACGAAAGCCGGGCCATGAATGCCCTGAATGCCGAGCCGCACACCAGCCGCTCGGCATTTTTTTGTCAGCGATCGCAAACGTTCCTTGCTCACCCGCCCCGCACTGCACAAAACGTTGAGGGCAGTGACGAGGTTAGGGACTGCGCAAGAGCTCACACCCGGTTACGATCGGCGTCAAATTTCAGAGTCAGGGGTGCTGCGGCCGTCGCCCAGCCTGTCATGACTCGGTCCTTGGTGGAGGGTTTCACCATGAAACTTCGCAATCGATTCACGTTCCCCGCCGCTGCGCTGCTGCTGGCGGGTCTGTTCCAGCCGCTGGCCGCCAGCGCCCAAACCACCGTCTACCACTTCGGCGATCTGCTGTCGGGCGACGGCGCCCCCGCCCAACTCGACTTCGCGACACTGAGCGCGACCGTCTCGGGCAATGACGTGCTGTTCACCCTCGACACCCAGAACCTGGATCTGTTCGACGGCAAGCAGCCTTTCATCGGCGCGCTGGCCATCGACGGCGACCAGGTGGGTGGCATCGGTAACGTCAGTGGCGACGCGCCGGTCAGCATGGCCAATGGCGGCGGCCCCAACGGCGGCTGGGAATTCCGCTTCGACCTGACCGGCAAGAAGAAAGACCGTCTCGTTGATGACGAGTCGGTCAGCTGGACCTGGACCGGCGGCGCCGGCCACTTCAGCAACATCGGCGCCCATGTGCAAGGGCTGGACTACGGCGGCACGACCAGCGCCTGGTACCAGACGCTGGCGGTTCCCGAGCCGGGTGCCTACGCGATGTTCATCAGCGGCCTCGCGGTGCTGGGCGTGTCCGCGCTGCGCCGGCGCCGTCTGGGCGCCTGAGCCCGCGCGCTCAACTTCGATTTCGCTTCAGGTGGGCGGTGTGCCCGCCGCCGGCGCATCCACCGCGTCGGCGGGTCGCACCAGATCCCAACGCGCCAGACGGCCGTCCTGCCATTCGGTGCGCACCACGGCGCCCGACGTATCGGCCCACTCGAAGGT